>JBOGMA010000304.1:0-2352 GCA_050746465.1 Acidobacteriaceae bacterium | reverse complement strand
TCTGGTAGCCGGTGTTGTAGTGCATTTGCCCGCAGCACGTCTGCTCCAGCGGAAAATCGATCTCGTGCCCCAGCCGTTCCAGCACTCGAACCACGCTTTTGCCCGTCTCCGGAAATAGCGTGTCGTTATAGCAGGTGATAAAAAGCGAAATTCGCACTGCCGCTCCTACTCAGCGAGATGTCATTCATCTTACATAGCGCCGCGAACTGAGCGCATTAAACATCGGCTGCAACGGAATCATCTGCGTTGACGGCAAGGCTTACGAACTATCGAATCCATGCAGCATTCTCCACTCTTCGCGGCCATCCCCGCAGTCCAAATCCCAACGCGGCTACAGATTCACCAACCGTGGTTCCACACTGCCCTGATCAATCAACAACAACCCTAGCGAGACCGGCAGCGTAAACCTGCGCGGCCCAGTGCTTCCTGGGTTGAAGTACAGCACGCCCTTCCGACGCTCCATCATCGGCTGGTGCGAGTGCCCGCTGATCACCACTGAAATTCCCGCAGCTACTGGATTGAGGTCCAACGTCCCAAGGTCATGCAGCATGTAAATGCTCACTCCGCGAAGTTCCACCAGCTCAGTCTCCGGCAGCCGCGCCACCGCTCCGCTCACATCCACATTGCCGCGAATCGCCGTTACCGGCGCGATCGCCCGCAGCGTATCCAGAATTGCTATATCTCCTACATCACCCGCGTGCAGGATATGTTCCACGCCCGCCAGCGCCGGCAGCACCTCAGGCCGCAGCAACCCGTGCGTGTCAGAAATCACGCCGACAAGCATGGGCTACAACCCCACGCTCATCCGCGTGCGGGGGTCCAGATAATCCCGCAGCGCGTCGCCAATAAAGTTGAAGCACAGCACGCACAGCGCAACGGCGATCGCCGGAAACACCACAACGTGTGGCGCATCGAACAGGTGCGCCCGCGCATCGTTCAGCATCGAACCCCAGCTCGCCGTCGGCGGAGGAACACCCAGCCCCAGAAAACTCAGCGTCGCCTCAGCCAGAACCGCGCCCGCCATTCCGATGGCTGATTGCACGATCAGCGGCTGAATAATGTTCGGCAGAATGTGCCGCAGAAATATCCGCAGGTCGCTCGCTCCCAGCGCCCGTGCTGCTTCCACAAATTCGCGCTCGCGCACCGCCAGCACCTGCCCTCGAACCAGGCGCGCATACCCTACCCATCCGCCGATTGAAAGCGCCAGAATCAGGTTCAGCAGCCCCGGCCCCAGGAACGCCACAAACGCAATTGCCAGCAGAATCCCCGGCAGCGCCATAAATGCATTCATCGCAAAGATGTTGAGCGCCGTATCAATCGCGCCTCCGTAGAACCCGGCAATCCCGCCCAGAATGATCCCCGTTCCCAGCGATAGCGCCACGACTGAAACCGCCACCGTCAGCGATAGCCGCGCTCCATAGATGATGCGCGACAGGATATCGCGCCCCAGTTGATCGGTCCCAAACCAGTGCGCCGCGCTCGGCGCAGCCAGCCGGTGCGTGAGGTCAATCGCCGCCGGGTTATCCGGCGCCAGCCACGGTGAAAAAAGCGCCATCACCACGAACAGCGCCACGAGCAGAAACCCCAGCGCTGCCAGCGGCTGCGACACTACATTTCGCTTCAAAAAATTCAACATTCTCTCATCCGCCAATTTACATGCGCGGCGTTGCAACTTCCAAGGGTCCATCCATTCTTGACACTCAAAGTCGCGCATGTACACTCAAAACAGACTTGTCCAGATATTGGATAAAAGTTGCTGAAGGCGCTCAGGAGTAGTTCCTTCGCGGGTGGGTTTTGAATGGAATTGAAGGGTCAAACCGCGGTCGTATGTGGCGCGGGAGGTTTTATTGGCGGCCATCTCGTAAAGAATCTCCTGGCCGACGGGGTTAAAGTGGTGCGAGCGGTGGACGTCAAGCCGCTTGAAGACTGGTACCAGGTCACGGATGGGGTGGAGAACCTTACTCTCGACCTCAAAGAAAAAGCCAACTGCATGACCGCCACCGAAGACGTTTCCCTGGTCTTCCAGTTGGCCGCCGATATGGGCGGAATGGGCTTTATCGAGAACAACAAGGCTCTGTGCATGTTGAGCGTCCTCACCAATACCCACATGCTTCAGGCCGCGCAGAAAAACGGCGTCCAGCGATTCTTCTATTCGTCCTCTGCCTGCGTTTACAACGGCGAAAAGCAGAAGAACCCCGACGTGGTTCCCTTGAAGGAATCGGACGCCTATCCCGCGCTTCCTGAAGAAGGCATTGGTTGTCAAAAACTCTTCTCCGAACGAATTTGCCGGCAGTTTGAAGATGATTTCGTCCTTTCCTCACTTTTAGCTCGTGTCCACAACGTCTATGTATC
>JBOGMA010000303.1:0-10268 GCA_050746465.1 Acidobacteriaceae bacterium | reverse complement strand
AATCCGCGCGGGGATGGGAGCTTCGATCCGGTGAACCTGGTTTGCAAGCTGAACACGGTGGAGGGGAGGCCGGCGGTGAAGCTTTCGGACAATTATGAGAAGGCTCTGGGGCCGGGGGAGGAAGTGGAGAGATATCGGCGAGTGTTCCAAGCCTAGGCACGCTTCGCGCGCGACTGGGCAGCGTTCGCAGATAGGGGAAGTGCAGGTCCCTCCACTGCGCTCCTTTCAGTCGCTGCGGTCGGGATGACAATATTGAATTTGTGGTGAGTGTGAGAGCGCGGAGTTTCCTCCGCGCTCTTTTGTTTTAGTTCAGAAGCTGAAGCGGGCTTGCAGGTCGAGAGTGCGAGAGCCGAGGGCGGCGGTGAACTGGCCGAACTCGGGGTTGCTGGTGACGCCGTCGGTGCTGATCTGGCTTTGTACGTTTTTGACGTTCAGGTTGACGTTGTTGAAGAGGTTGAAGGCGTCGACGCGGAATTCGAGTTTGGCATTTTCGCCGAGGACGGGCATGTTGGGAAAGCCGAAGGATTTGGCGAGGGTGGCGTCCACGTCGCGGTAGTTGGGGCCGTTCATGGAATTGCGCGCGACACCGGGGAGTTGCGGCGCGGGGAATGCGGTTGGGAACGGGGCGGTGACGGGAGTATAGGACGGAACGGTGAAATAGTTCAAAGCACCGCCGGGATAGTTGGTATTAGCGTTGCCGGCTTCGAGAGCGCTATTGCTCGTGTTACCTTTTGCACCGCCCGAATAGGAGGCAGGGCGGAGCGAGCCGTATCCGCTGCCTGCGTAGTAGAGACTGCCGCCGCTGATGTTGTTGTAGACGGGGGTCCAGGGGAAGCCGCTGTGGAGGTTGAAGATGCCGCTAAGGGACCATCCGCCGACGACTTTCTCCATCCAGTTGTTGGCGCCGTGGAAGAAGATGGGCTGCCAGAGTCCGAAGATTTTGAAGGCGTTCTGGACGTTGAAGTCAGAGCGTCCCCAGGCGAGTTGAGGGAGGTATGGATAGGGATCTTCGTAATAGGGTTGGGAGCCGGTGTCCATGCTTTTGGCCCAGGTGTATTGGGCGTCGAGTGTGAAGCCGTGAGCGAAGGCGTGCTTGAGAGTGGCGAGCATGGCGTTATAGGCGGACCCGCCGCCGTTTCCGTAGAAGTCAATGTTGTTGACCAGAGGATTGAAGGGGATTCCGTAGACGGAACCGGGGACATAGGCCTGGTATTGGTTAATGATGTGGCGTCCGAGGCTACCTTGATACCCGAGGGTTGCGACCCAATTTCCGCCGACGTTGGTCTGGGTGTCGAGCGAGTAATGGTAGATGTAGTAGGTCGGAATGTGAGCCGGAAATCCGGTCACGTTGACGCCGCCG
Source organism: Acidobacteriaceae bacterium (assembly GCA_050746465.1). GTDB lineage: Bacteria > Acidobacteriota > Terriglobia > Terriglobales > Acidobacteriaceae > Silvibacterium. The sequence goes on along the minus strand of JBOGMA010000303.1, from coordinate 8,908 downwards.
GTGACAGGGAGATTGGCGGAGTTGAAGGTGACAACAGCGTTAGGGTTGGGCGGATAGCCGAAGAGAGTATGCACGTCTCCTGGAACGGCGTAGACGATGCGGGGGTCGATGCTGGTGGGTCCGGTGCTGTTGCTGAAGCCGGCGTTGAAGACGGATGGTGGATTGTTGATGCCATTGGCGGCGATGGCGATTTCTTCCTGGTTGTAGTTAAGGCCGAATCCGCCGCGGAGGACGAAGCGGCTCTGGAAGGCTGCCGGATTCCATGCGAAGCCGATTTGCGGACCAAGGTCGCCTTTGCTTGAGGTGTAGAGACTTCCTCCGATGCGCTGGCGCAAGCCGGTGAAGTAATTGGCCCCGGCGCCGAATTCGGTGACGCTGAGATTTTGCTGTTTTGAGGAGAGGGGACCGAAGTAGGAATAGCGAAGGCCGAGATTAAGGGTGAGGGTGGGGCGAACTTTCCAGTCGTCCTGAACGAAGAATCCCCAGAGGTTCTCGCGCTGGTCTTCGCGGTTGGCGGTGGGGGTTCCGGTGAGGGGGTCAAAGGTTCCGGACTCAGCTTCGGGGGCATCGTTGAGGAAGTCCCAGATGTTGTAGAAGGTGAAGCTAGGTCGTGCATTGTACGGAGCTTCGCTGAGGTAATAGAGGCGGGTGAGCTCGCCGCCGAATTTGATGTTGTGGTTGCCGGCGACTTTGGTCAAGATGTCGCGGTAGCTGTAGGTCCACTGGTCGAAGACGCTGGGACCAGGTGCGCCGAAGTAATTGAAGTCGCTGCTGCTGAGGCTGCCGATGCCGTTGATCCTGTCCTGGGGGAGGCCGAAGGGTTCCTGTGGGTTGGAGCCGATCTCGTTCCAACGCCATCCGGCGGCGTTGGCACGAGCTTCATTGAGCAGGGTGGGCGAGAAGGTGTGAATCCAGAGACCGGAAAAGGCATCGTTGATGGCGGAGTGGTGATAGAGGTTATAGGCGCGCGCCGGGCCGTTGTAAGTAGTGGTGTCGACCGGCACCCAGTAGATGGCGAAGGTGGCGCGGTCCCTGCTGCCAAGGTCGGCGTCGAGGCGTCCGTTGTACTGCGCTTCGCTCACCCGATTGGGGGCGGAAGTTGTATATTGCCCGATGTCGGCAATGCCGTCGAGCCCGCTGCCGAGACCCGGGTTGCCGCTGCTCCCATAAGTGAGGTCCTGAGAGCCGAGCGGGGAGGTGAGAGGGGAGCCGATGTCGAGACCCTGGCCAGGGATGGTCGCGCAGTTGACGCCTTCGATGAGCCCGATCTGTGCGCAGGTGGCCGAAAGCTGGCCGATGGCGCTGACGCCGGCTCCGGGGATGGTGAGGAATCCGGAGGCGATGCTGCCGGCGGGGGCCATGCCATCAAATTGCGGGGTTTCATACCAGCCGGTATTGGTGGTATTGGTACTGTTCCGCAGCGTCTCGTAATTGAAGAAGAAGAAGAGATGGTTCTTCCAGATGGGACCTCCAACGCTGCCGCCGAACTGGTTGAAGCGGCTGTTGTCGCGGAGCAGCCCGCGTTGTGCGGGAGTGCCGGGAGTGTTGGAATTTGGTCCATTCCATTTTTGATAAGCGTTCAAACCGGGGCGATCGGCTTTGAAGAAGAGGCTGCCGTGGAAGTTGTTTGTTCCGGATTTGGAAGTGACCTCCAGTTGCGCACCACTGAAGCGGCCGTTTTCGGCGTTGTAGCTGTTGGTGACGATCTGGATGCTCTGGATGGAATCCTCACTCGGGGTGATGACACTGGAGCCGCCCCAAACGGCGCTGGCGGTGCTGATGCCGTCGATGCTGACGCCGTTGGTTTCGTTCTGGCCGCCGTTCGAGACGATCTGGGGAGCGTTTTCAGTCTTGAAAATGCCGCCGGTTGCGGCAGGGCCGGCCATATTGGAACCGGGCAGGCTGTAGCTTCCACCTCCTGAGCTTTGCGAGGCATCTCCGAAGGCGCCGGGAGCGAGCTGCGCCAGTTGGAAGGGGTCGCGGCCAAAGGAGGGCATGTGCTGAATCTGGTCGCTGCTGATGGTTCCGCCGATGTTGGCGGTTGCGGTGTTCAGCAATGGCTGCTGAGAGCCGGTGACGGTGACGGTCTGGGAAGCGGTCCCGACCTGAAGCTGGACATTTACGGTGTTGGCCTGCTCGGGGATGATAGTGACGTTGGGCAGCACCTTTTTCTGGAAGCCTTTAGCTTCAGCGGTGAGGATGAATTGATCAGGGGGCAACGCATTGAAGACAAAGGTTCCGCTGCCGTTGCTGACGGCGGTCAGGCTTTTGTTGGTTCCTTTGTCAGTGAGGGTGAGGGTTGCGCCGGGGATGATGGCGCCGCTGGGGTCGGTGACGACGCCGGAAATAGAAGCGCGGTATTGAGCATGTGCTGCCGGGATAAGAAGAAAGATGGCGAGAAGGAAAACGAGCGCGGGGACAAGCAGAAAGGGTTTGACACACTGCGCGTGACGAGAGAACTGCATACCGCCTCCTGGTATATTTCCGCTCCGCCGGGACATTTCTTTTTTAGTTGTGCGTGCTGGATGACCGGCGGCCCTGAGAATTTGTCTGCACCATGTGCTGCACTGCGAACAACTGCTGCAATGTTCTGCGGTAGCGGTGCGAGGGCCGAGACCCGGACTCGCGACTTTCTCCGGATATTCCCTGTTGTCGTGAGGACCCGCGACCGGGAACGAGGAACAAAGTGCTGAAGTTAAGATGCGCGGATGCCGCCGTGGGAAAGCTCGTGACGGAGGCGGCCCCTTTTTTTAACCCAGAAAATTTTGAACGCAATGGTTTGCGCGGATGGCGATGCGCGGGTGGAAAGGGGCGGGTGCTGTAGGAATGCTGGTCTTGTGTGGCGGCTGAAGGACATCTGCTGATGCCCGGAAGGAATCTCTAAAAGAGAGAGCGCGCGATGGCGAGAGTTTTTGAGGATCGCAGAGATGCGGGACGGGCGCTGGCGCGACTGATGCGGCACGAGCGTGAATGGAAAGACGCGATCGTTCTTGGACTGCCGCGGGGCGGGGTTCCGGTTGCGTTTGAAGTAGCGCGATCACTGGGCTTGCCGCTGGATGTGCTTGTAGTACGGAAGCTGGGCGCTCCCGGGCACGAGGAGCTGGCGATGGGCGCGGTGGCGAGTGGAGGAACGCGCGTGGTGAATGAGCCGGTGATGCGGGAGTTGGAGATTTCGCCGCAGTCGCTGGAAGCCGTGGCTCAACGGGAAGCGCTGGAGGTGGAGCGGCGTGAGAAAGCGTATCGGGGCGGCCGGCCGCCAGCGCCGATTGAAGGGCGAACAACGATTCTGGTGGATGACGGGCTGGCGACGGGGGCAAGCATGATGGCGGCGGCGCGGGCGGTGCGTCCTGTGGCGCGAGAAGTCGTTGTGGCGGTGCCGGTGGGGGCTCGAACGAGTTGCGCGGAGATGAGCCGGGAAGTGGATGAGGTGATCTGCGCATCGAAGCCAGAGAGGTTTATGGCAGTGGGGATGTTTTACCGGAATTTTCAACCAACGACAGATGAAGAGGTTCGCTCGCTGCTGGCCGAAGCCCGATTTGGCACAGCGGGAAGAGCGGCGCAGAGCCCGGGGGAAAATGGCTTCAGCAATTACGCTCAGCAGAATTAATCGCGCGGCGATCCCCTTGAATTATGGGGCCACGGACTATGATGCGCTGCTCCAATGGATCGGGGACCGGCGGCTTGTGCTGATCGGCGAGGCGTCGCATGGGACGCACGACTTTTATCGCGAGCGAGCGCGGATTACGCGGCGGCTGATTGAAGAAAAAGGCTTCAACATGGTGGCGATTGAGGGTGACTGGCCGGACGCCTATCGCGTGAACCGGTTTGTGCGCGGATTGGGCGCGGGCGCCACGACGCGAGACGCGAATGCGCGGGAGGCGCTGGGAGACTTTTTGCGATTTCCGGCGTGGATGTGGCGCAACATGGACGTGCTGGGGTTTGTGGAATGGATGTGGGAATTCAACAGCAAGCGCAGTGCGGAAGCGCGGGCCGGTTTTTATGGGTTGGATTTGTACAGCCTGCATGCGTCGATTCGAGCGGTGCTGGGCTATCTGGACAAGGTTGATCCCGAAGGAGCGCAGCGGGCGCGCTACCGGTATGCGTGCTTCGATCATTTTGGCGAAGACCCGCAGGCTTACGGTTACGCCTCGAGCTTTAAACTGAGCCGGAGCTGCGAGGATGAGGTGGTGGCGCAACTGGTGGAAATGCGGCGGCGTTGCGGGGACCTCGCTTCGCGGGACGGGCGGGTGGATCCGGATGCGTATTTCTTCGCGGAGCAGAACGCACGGCTGATACGCAACGCCGAAAGTTATTACCGGGCGATGTTTGAAGGCCGGGCGGAATCGTGGAACGTGCGCGACAGGCACATGGCGGAGTCGCTGGCGTGGTTGTGCCAGATTCGCCCGAAGGCGCGGATTGTAGTGTGGGCGCATAACTCGCACCTGGGCGATGCGAGCGCGACGGAGATGTCGGCGCGGGGAGAAGTTAATTTAGGGCAACTGACGCGGGAACGGTTTGGGGATGAGGTGTTTCTGCTGGGATTTACGACGCATTCGGGAGAAGTGACGGCCGCGGCGCGATGGGATGCTCCCGCGGAACGGAAGATCGTGCGACCGGCGCTGGAGGGAAGCTACGAAGCAATGTTTCACCAGACGCGGATTCCGTCATTTCTGTTGCCGATGCACGACCCGGCGGTGGCTCGGGCGCTGGCGGAGCCGCGATTGGAGCGAGCGATCGGCGTGATATACCAGCCGCGAACCGAGCGCGAGAGCCACTATTTCAAATGTCATTTGCCGAATCAATTCGATGCGGTAATCCATATTGACCGGACGAAGGCGCTGATACCGTTCGAGCTCACGAGCGGATGGAAGGCGGGCGAGCTGCCGGAGACGTATCCTTACGCGGTTTGAGGGATTCTTCCCCACATCTCAAAGCGAGATGTAGGGCACCCGCACCCACACCCGCGATTTTCCCACGTCTCAAAAGCGAGACGTGGGACACCCGAAGGAAGGAGGATCGAGTTATGGACAAGGAGCGTGAAGACGAACGCCGCGAGAGCGGAAAGCCGGGCGGCGGAGCGGGGCGGAAGGACGAAGTCGGGAAATCGGGAGTGTATCCGGCATCGGGACCCTATCCCGAGGACGACGCTGAATGGCGTGGGCAGGCCTCATGGGGCCAGGGCGAGCGCGGCGCGGCGGGATACGAGGACCATGGTGGTTCCGAGCTGAGCTATTCCGAAGGTCAACTGCTGGGCGGCGGCGACACCGCGGGCATGCCGACGCGGGTGGAGATTCTGGTTGAAGATGCGAAGCTCGAAGGCGAGTTGCGGGTGCCCCGGGAGGTTCGCGGAATAGTGCTGTTTGCGCATGGAAGCGGGAGCAGTCGTCACAGTCCGCGCAATCAGTACGTGGCGCGCGTGCTGCAGGACGCCGGAATTGCGACCCTGCTGTTTGATCTGTTGACTCCGGAAGAAGACGCGTTGGATAAGAGAACGGCGGAACTGCGTTTCAACATTGCGCTGCTGGCGAACCGGCTGAAGCAGGCAACGGAATGGTTGGGGGAATCGCCGAAGATTGCTAATGTGAAGGTGGGATATTTTGGCGGGAGCACAGGAGCGGCGGCGGCTTTGGTGGCGGCAGCGGAGCCGGTGCGGGAGATCAGCGCGGTGGTTTCGCGTGGAGGGCGGCCGGACCTGGCGGGGTCGGCGCTTCCAAAGGTGAAGGCTCCAACCCTGCTGATTGTGGGCGGGGTAGATGCTCAGGTTCTGCAACTGAACCGGGGAGCGCTGGCGCGGCTTACCTGCGAGGAGAAGCTGGAGGTGGTTCCGGGCGCGACGCATCTTTTTGAAGAAGAGGGAGCGCTGGAGGAAGTGGCGCGGTTGGCGAGCCGCTGGTTTGAGCAACGCATGGGCGGAAAGAGTAAGCGGGTTCGGGCTGCTTAGGCATGAATTGAAGTCCAGGTCTCTCCGCTGCGCTCACTCCGGTCGAGATGACAAGAAGTCAGATGGACTCTTCTAGTGTGTGCTTGCGTGGGCCGATTTTGCGCCGAGACGCGCGCCGAGTGCGCCCCCGAGGCCGGCGAAAATGAGCATGAAGACGGCGGCTTCGGCTGCACCGCTCAACGCTACGGTGGCGGCTCCGGCGGGCGTGAGATAGAAATGCTGCATTTTGGTGACGGCCGCGACCACGTCGGGACTGGAGTTTGCAAACAGATCACCATACATCTTGGTCATCAACTGCATGGCGTCGCGGTAGCGCGAGTCGAGCATAGCTCCCTGATGGAGGGCGAAGCGCTGGATGACGAGGCTGATGCCGTCGGCGGCGGTGGCGATGACCGCTGTGAAGAGCCCAAGAAGCGCGCCGATGCGCCAGCCCATGCGGCCGGTTAGAAGCGTTCCGGTGCGCTTGCGGTACATGGACGCGACGACCATGCCTCCAGCGATGAGCCATAGGGCCCAGATGCCTTCAAGTCCGAGGCGGGAGGAAAGTAGTCCAGTAGGAATGGCGATGAGGGCTGCCACTCGGACGCCGTCGCGCCAGCGAATACCGTTGGGGCTGCGCATTGCGAAGTGGCGCGCGGGGATGTTGCTGGGCGCGGTTGTGGGTTCTTCCGGCGCTTCGTAGCGGAGTTGAGGCGCTCCGCATTGCGGGCAGAAAGGATCGGATTCGTGAACCGTTGCGCCGCAGCGATGGCAGACCTGCTCCATACTTTGACCCTATCACGGGTGCTGGCCGCACGGGCACACGCGCTTCGCGCCTTCGTGAATCGGGCGTATGTAGCCCTCCCGTTGGTCGGGGAACGCTGTCTCTCCCTCGAAGAAAGGCCCGTGCGTCGGGCACCACGATACACTAACGCGCATGAGCACGAAATTGATTTTTCTTTTTCCCGGACAGGGTTCGCAGTCGGTGGGAATGGGGCACGAACTGGCGGAGAAGTATCCTGCAGCGAAGCAGATGTTTGAGGAAGCGGATGACGCGTTGGGGTTTTCGTTGTCGCGGCTTTGCTTTGAAGGGCCTGAGGAACAACTGAAGCTGACAGAGTTTACGCAGCCGGCGATTTTTACAGTTTCGATGGCGGCGCAGCGGGTTTTGGCGGAGCGGCATATTGTTCCGGACGCGGTGGCGGGTCACTCGCTGGGGGAGTATTCGGCGGATGTGGCGGCGGGCGTGCTTTCGTTTGCTGACGCGGTGAAGACGGTGAGGAGCCGCGGGCGTTTTATGCAGGAGGCGGTGCCCGCGGGCGAGGGTGCGATGGCTGCGGTGCTGGGGCTGAGTTCGGATGACGCGGCGAAGGCGTGCGCGGATGCGGCGGCGGAGACCGGAGCGGTGGTTTCGGCTGCGAATTTCAATTCGCCGGAGCAGACGGTGATTTCAGGTGCGGCGGCAGGCGTGGAGCGAGCGGGCGCACTGGCGAAAGAGCGCGGCGCGAAGCGGGTGGTGATGCTGCCGGTGAGCGCTCCGTTCCATTGCGCGCTGATGCAGCCGGCTCAGGACAGACTGGCGGAGGTGCTGCGCGGGTTGGATTTTGCCGATGCGCGGGTTCCGGTGGTGGTGAATGTAGATGCGACGCCGAGGATGGGAGCGGAGGCGCTGCGCGATGCGCTGATCCGGCAAGTGACGGGGCCGGTGCGCTGGGTAGAGTCGATGCGGTTGCTGGCGGGTGAGGGCCCGGCGCGGTTTGTGGAGGTTGGGCCGGGCAAGGTGCTGTGCGGGCTGATGCGGCAGATTGACCGCTCGCAGACGTGCACCCATGTGGATGACGTGCTGCGAGACGAGTCTACTGTTTCCCGCCGTGAGTCGTGATGTTGACCTCGACGTTGCCGCGTGTTGCGTTGGAGTAGGGGCAGGTGCGGTGGGCGATGGCTACGAGCTTTTCCGCTGAGGTCTGGTCCATTTCCGGGAGGGTCACGTCGAGATCAACCTTGATGCCGAACCCTTCGCCTTCGCCGGGATCAAAGCGACAGAGTGAGACTTTTGATTTCACGGTGATGGTTCCAGTTTTGATCTTCTCTTGCTGGGCGTTGTACTCGACGGCTCCGCCGAAGCAGGCGGCGTAGGCGGCTCCAAAAAGCTGCTCGGGATTAGTGGCTTTGCCGGTGCCGCCCATTTCTATAGGGCGAGCCAGGTCCATATCGATCAGACCATCGGAACTGATGGCGTGGCCGTGGCGGGCCCCTTCGGCGGTGACGTCAGCGGTGTACATGATTTTCATTCGCGTTTCCTCCGTCGTTTATTCGGTGCGCAGGGCCTGCATGGGGTCGAGGCGCGAGGCGCGCCAGGCGGGGATGAGGCATGCGATGGCTGCGACCGACAGCAACACGCAGGTTACCAGCAGGAAGACGGCGAGGTCTAGCGGCTGGGTTCCGAAGAGCAGTGACTGAATGAGGCGGGTGGCGCCGATGCTGGCGATAAGTCCGAGGACGAGGCCGATGACGGCGGGCTTGAGGCCGTCGAGCAGCATGAGGCGCAGGACCTGCTCGCGCTGTGCGCCGAGCGCGATGCGAATGCCGATTTCCGCTTGGCGCTGGGCGGCAATGTAGGAGAGGACTCCGAAGAGGCCGACGGCGGCGAGCACGAGCGAGAGCAGCGCGAAGATGGCGAGCAGGGTGGCGTCAAAGCTGGCCGAGATAGTGGATTTTCCGATGACCTGGTCGAGGGTGAGGATGTCGGCGACAGCGAGGTTCGGGTCGATCTGGGAGATGGTTTTCTGGACAGGCATCGCGAAGTTCAGCGGGTCGGACGCGGTACGGACGGCGAGCGCGGCGTAAGGTATCATGCCGCTGTAGAGCGGGAAATACATGGTTGGGCGCGGCGGCTGATTGGGAGTTTCGCGAACGTCGCCAACAACGCCGATGAGTTCTGAGCTGTCGTTTGTTTCTCCTTTGGCCTGAACGTTCGGGTCGTCGAGG
>JBOGMA010000302.1:0-4277 GCA_050746465.1 Acidobacteriaceae bacterium | reverse complement strand
GCGGATATCCAATTCAATCCCGCGACTCGTGTTTTTCGCATGGATGCCGCGGATACCAGCTATGTCATTGGTATCAACGAGCATCAACAGATACAGACCCTCTATTGGGGCAAGCGCCTGGCCGTGTCGGATTCTTTACCCGCGGCCACTTCGGTCCCCCAACTCTCTTCCTTCGAACCATCCCTCGACATCACGCCGCAGGACTACGTCGGATGGGGTGGAGGGTTATATGTGGAGCCTGATCTCAAGATCACGTTCCCAGGCGGCAATCGCGACCTTACGCTCCAATACGTCTCTTATCAGATATCCGGCAATGATCTGGCGATTGTGATGAAGGACATTTCGCTCGGGGTCTACGTTACTTTGCGCTACAAAGTGGATCCCGAAACCGGCATCCTGCGGCGCTCTGCTGAAATTGAAAACCGTACGGCCGCGCCTTTTACGATTGAGCAGGCGTTTGCCGCGACCTGGAACCTTCCGCGCGGAACCAATTATCGACTGCGATACCTCACCGGCCGATGGGCTGGGGAATGGAACGTCCAGGAGCAGACTGTGCGGCCCGGCAAGACCGTTCTTGAAAGCCGCCGCGGCACGACCAGCGCGCAGAACAATCCATGGTTTGCGATTGACCATAGTGGTGACAACGACCAGCAGCATGGAGACGTTTGGTTCGGCGCGCTCGGCTGGAGCGGCTCCTGGGAAATCACAGTCGAACAGGACGCGGCGCGGCATGTGCGTGTTTCCGGAGGCTTCAACAGCTTTGATTTTGGCTATCCGCTTCTGCCGGGGCAGACATTAAGGACGCCCTATTTTTATGCCGGCTACACCAGTCATGGTATCGGAGGCGCGTCGCGTCTGCTCCACCGCTTCGAGATCGATTCCATTCTCCCGCATGCTCCCAGTCCCAGGCTGCGTCCCGTGCTGTACAACTCATGGGAAGCCACCGGGTTTGACGTCAACGAGGCCGGCCAGATGGAGCTTGCCGAGAAAGCCGCGAGCATCGGCGTAGAACGTTTTGTAATGGACGACGGCTGGTTCGGAGAACGCAAGAACGACCATGCCGGCCTGGGCGATTGGTTTGTAAATCCCCAAAAATTTCCGCATGGGCTGAAGCCTTTGATCGATAAGGTGCATTCGCTTGGGATGGATTTCGGCTTATGGGTGGAACCGGAAATGGTGAATCCGGATAGCGAGCTATACCGCAAACATCCGGACTGGGTTCTGAACTTCCCTGGTCGTCCGCGCACCGAGGAAAGAAATCAACTCGTCCTGAACCTCGCCCGGCCCGACGTGCGCGCTTACGTCTTCCATACGCTTGACCAGTTGCTCACGAATAACGATATTGCGTTTCTGAAATGGGACTACAACCGCAACTGGTCTGAACCGGGTTGGCCTGCCGTCGCTCCCGACAGGGAGAAGAATGTCTACGTTGATTTCATTCGCAACCTTTATTCCATTCTTGCCGAGCTGCGCGCCAAACATCCGAACGTCGAGATCGAAAGCTGCTCGGGTGGCGGAAGCCGGGTCGATCTCGGCATTATGCGGTACACGGACGAAGTCTGGCCATCGGACAACACTGACGCGTATGACCGCCTCCTGATCCAGAACGGCTTTACCTACGCCTATACACCTGGCGTCATGATGTCATGGGTCACCGACTCGCCTACTTGGGTCAATCACCGCACGCTTTCGCTCGAGTATCGTTTTCTGTCCTCGATGCAGGGGGCGCTCGGCATCGGCGCCAACCTTAATAAATGGACGCCACAGGATTTTGCGACGGCAAAGGAGATGGTCGCCCAGTACAAGGCGATTCGCCAGACTGTGCAGCGCGGCGCGCTCTACCGGCTTATTCCTCCGGAGCACGGCAGCGAGCAGTCGGTCACAGAATACGTTGCGCGCGACGCTGGAGATGCCGTGGTGTTCGCGTTCCTGCATTCCAGCGATGAGCTTTATCCGTTCCCGAGAATTTACCCGCGGGGGTTGGATGCGAAGACGATCTACACGCTTCATCCGCTCGATGGTAAGGTGGCGCAGGGAACATTGAGTTCCGCGAGCGGAGCTTATTGGATGAATCACGGCGTAGATGTGGATTTGCGCGGTGACTTTCAAGCGGCGGCATTTACGCTGAAACGCGAGGCGGCGCAGCCATAAGCTTCAATCAGGGATTCCGCGCCAGGGTTTGGGGTGCTCCAAACCAACCACCGTAACAATTCGGGGAAACCCGGCCACGACTACTATTCAGATTGCGCGCGGCGAAGTGCTGGGAAAACTGCTCCAGAACCTCATGCCGCGGCTCAGGCGCGCTCTGCACTCTCAATCTGCTCAAGCGAACGTCCTTGTGTTTCCGGAACGGTGAAGAACACCATGACCGCTCCGGCAATGCAGATGGCCCCATAAATCAGAAAAGTCCCGGAGGTCCCGAGCACGTGATCCAGGGCAGGAAACGTATAGGTCAACACGAACGATGCAACCCAGAGCGCCGCGACGGCCACTGAAACGGCAGAGGCGCGGACCCGGTTCGGAAATATCTCGGAGATGAGGACCCAAGTCACCGGCGCCAGTGAAACGGCGTAGCAGGCAATAGCGCAGAGGGTAAGGACCAGCACCCATAATCCCTGCATGTGGGCGCGATATGCAAGGCTCGCGGCAAGGTGCGAAGCCGCGATAGCTACGCATCCGAAGATCATGAGCTTTCGGCGGCCAAAGCGGTCCACCAGCAGCATGGCGACCAGCGTGAACAGCAGGTTGATGGCTCCTGTTATGACAATGTTGAAGAGGATGTCGTTCAGTCCATATCCTGCGCCGCGGTAGACTTCTTCCGCATAGTTGAACAGAATGTTGATACCGCTGCCCTGCTGCAATACCGCCAGCGCAATGCCGATCAACACCAGTTTCCGGACGGGCGAGTGGAACAGTTCGCGCCAATGACCTTTTTGCGTCGCGCCGGAGAGCGTGTGGCGGATGGATTCAATCTCAAGACGGCTGTAGTTGTCTCCTCCGATACGGCACAGGATTTCCGCGGCTTTTGCTTCTTTGCCGCGGGCGGCCAGCCATCGTGGGCTCTCCGGAATGAACGGCGCGGAGACGAGCAGAAGCACAGCGGGAACCGCAACTGCCGTGAACATCCATCGCCAGCCGTACTGTGCGTTCCATGACACCGCCATCGCTGCTGACGTGATTCCCTTCGGCACCACTTGGGCAATCTGCCAGTTGGCAATCTGCGCCAGCAGAATTCCGATCACGATGGCGAGCTGGTTCAGGCTCACCAGTCGTCCGCGCCACGCCGCGGGGCTGATCTCCGCGATGTACATTGGCGAAACGCTGGAGGCGAGCCCGATGGCAACGCCGCCCACGATGCGCCATGTAATGAAACCGGCAAAGGCATACGACCAGCCAGTGAAGATCGACGACACCGCGAACAGCAGCGCCGAAACAATCAGCACCCTCCTACGGCCCAGCATTTCACTTGATGTCCCTGCCAGCAGTGACCCGGCAAAGCATCCTACCAGCGCGCAGCTATTGGCCCAGCCGATCAGTCCCGCCGTTGTCAGATGAAAGTATGCTTCATAGAAGGGTTTCGCGCCCCCAATGACCACCCAGTCGTAGCCAAAGAGCAGCCCTCCCAGGGCGGCGACGAAGGCGATGATCCAGAGGTAGACGATGCGCAGCTCGGCGTCGGAGGAAGAGGCGGCGAAGGAAGTGGAGGAGGGTCCAAGCACTGTCAGCCAGCCCGGAACGTTGCCTTCGGCATGTGAATCTGCTGCAACAGGTCGGATGCTCCGGCATGGCTGGCATCCATCGTCAACACCTCTTGCAGCAGGAGTTCAGCTTCCTGTACTTTTCCCAGTCCGGCATACGATTGCGCACGCAGGTACCTGGCCTCAATTGCATTGCGACGGCGCAGATCTTCCTCAAAGAGCAGCATGGCGGGCAGCGACGTGGCGAAATAGTCGATCTTCGGCTCGACGGTCTCGAGTTCGAGCGAATGCTCGTAAACCTGGCGCAGAAGAGCCTGTGCCTGATCGTTTTCGCCCAGACACTGGTGCGCTAGCGCACTCCAGTAGGTCATGTCCGAAATATTCTTTACCGTCATCTGCTGAAAATCACGCTTGAAGCGCGTGGCGCGCAGCCAGCACTTCCGGGCTTCGTCAGCTTTTCCCTGCTTTTCAAGGGCAATTCCCGCCCAGTAGTAGACATCGCTCTGGTTGGCCAGCAAGTGTCTGGCTTCACCCAGGTTGTACGGTGTTTCGAGCGCGGCCTGAAATTGGCAGCTTGCT
>JBOGMA010000301.1:0-6190 GCA_050746465.1 Acidobacteriaceae bacterium | reverse complement strand
GCACCTCGAAATTGTGCTGCATCTCCGGCCTGCGAAGGTCGAGATACCGATACTTCAGCCGCACTTCCTCATTGACGATGGCGTCTTCTGACGGCGAAAACGGCGGAACCTTCGCGTCATTCAGAATTCGCAGCTCGCTGGCGACAATCTCAATCTCGCCAGTCGGCATTTTGGGATTGATCACATCCTTCCCGCGCAGCCGCACCTTGCCAATCGCCGCGACAACATACTCCGGCCGCGAGTGCTCCGCCTTCGCATGGGCGGCCTCGCCCAAATCCTTATCCAGCACCACCTGCGTAATGCCATAGCGGTCGCGCAGATCAAGAAAGATGAGGTTGCCATGGTCGCGCCGGCGATTAACCCAGCCAAGCAGCACGACAGATTTTCCAGCATCGGCGGCGCGAAGCTCGCCACAAGTATGAGTGCGTGTAAGTGTGCCTAAAAGGTCCAGCAATGTGTTCGTTCCTATTCCCTGTATTCAATGTTTAAGGCGCGTATCTAACCTGATTCTGTTTCAAAGCGCGGACACGTAGACTGCGAAACTGCTCTGCTTCCCTCGACATCATCCGCCCAAATTAAGCATGTTTTGTATCAGGGCACGGCTTTAGCCGTGCCGACTCCGCCTGTCATATTTGGGGGCTTTAGCCCCTGCGCTTTTTTCCTTGTCATTTGAGAAAAGCAAAAGGGAAACGCTTCCGGGGACTTCACTAGCCCGGCCTTCACAGGATTTTCAGCGATGTATCGCCTGTGCTGTGCGTAGCTCTCTTCGCCCATAACTCGCGTTTCTGAAAAGCCGCGTTGCCAAACCTCGCCGAGGCATCCGAATTCCTTGCGCAATCGAAAGGAAAAGCCGCCCTTGACGAACTGCACGGCTCTTTCGATCGTAGTGTCGCCATCCACCGTAATCAGCAAATGGACGTGATCCGGCATGATCACGAAGTCATGCAGATAGAATTTCTTTTCCTTCACATAAAAGCGCAGCACTTCTATGAACAGCAGCGCGTTACGTTCCGACTGCAAGAGCGCGCGCCCCATACTCGTCTTTGTGGTAACAAAAAACGTGCGAGACGAATCCATGATCTGTTCCGGACTCGCATTGCGTGAAGGCCGCGCCATAAACAGGGGCTAAAGCCCCATTCCTTTCCACCTGTTTTTCGGCACGGCTAAAGCCGTGCCCTGATACAAAACATTTTCCGAGGATTGAATCTCGTGCCGAATTCATCAGCCCTTGAGTACTCCCGCGAGTTTCCCCCGCGGAACCTTGCTCTGCTCGCCCGAAGCAAAGTCCTTCACCGTCAGAATACCGGAGCGAAGCTCATCCTCGCCCAGCAGCACAATCTTCCGCGCCAGCTTGTCCGCAGTCTCAAACGACTTCTTCAGCCGAAAACTCCCATCACCCAACTCCACGCGCAAACCAGCCCGCCGCAACTCGCGAGCCAACTCCAGAGCCGCCGGATTCTGCGCCTCCCCAAGCGGAGCGATATAAGCATCCGTCGGCGTCACTGCCTGTTGCTCCTGCGCCTGCAGCGTCAGAATCAGCCGGTCCAGCCCAATCGCAAACCCAATTCCCGGAGCCTTCGGTCCACCAATCGCCTCCGACAACCCGTCATACCGCCCACCCCCGAGCAGCGCGTTCTGCGCCCCTAACCCGCCATGCGTAAACTCAAACGCCGTTCGCGTGTAGTAGTCCAGCCCGCGCACCAGTCGGGGGTTCACCTCATACTTCACGCCGCAGGCATCGAGTGCGGCCAGCACGGCGGCGAAGTGCGCGCGCGAATCGTCGTCCAGGTAATCCGCGATCCGGGGCAGCGTTGCAATGATCGGCTGGTCTTCCGGAACCTTGCAGTCGAGCACGCGCAGAGGATTTGTCTCCGCTCTCCGCTGGCAATCAACGCACATCTTCGGAGCCTTGTCCTTCAGAGCCTCCCGCAGCGCCGCAATATACCGTGGTCGATCATTCGCCGACCCAACCGAATTCAGCACCAGCGTCCATCCAGAAATCCCCAGCTCATCGAGAAACGTCGCCAGCATCTCCAGCACTTCCGCATCGCGCAGCGGAGACTCCGACCCCGCGCTCGGCGGCCCGATCACCTCCGCGCCGATCTGCCAGAACTGCCGGTACCGCCCCTTCTGCGGACGCTCCCGCCGAAACTGCGGTCCAATGTAGTAGAGCTTCTGCAGCAGCCCGCTCTCGCCCAGCTTGTGCTCAATGTACGCGCGCACCACCCCGGCCGTATTCTCAGGCCGCAGCGTGAGGGACTGCGACGAAAGAAAGAAATCTCCCGATATCTCCTCCAATTCAATATTCGGACTAGCCTCAAGAAGAGTCGTCTTCGAAGTTTTTCTATGAGCCGGTGAGACAAGCCGTCCTCTCACCTCCAAGGTGGTTCGCGAGCTAATTCGGTATGCCGACACCATCTGCTCTAGTTGCGGAATGTCCCGAGCGTCTATTTTTGATTTGAATTCGATTACTTCAATGATTCCGCTTGCATAATTCGCGACTAAATCGATTCGATATTTGCCAACTGGCACTTCCCTGGTTGACGTTTGGATTTCGGTGCCGTGTAGTTGAAGCCAAGAATCAATCATTCTTCGCTCATCGAACCGCTCGCCGTCCTCCCACGTGTACATCTCTTTGGAGACGATGTCCGTCTCTTCGCCCACGCCCCGCGCAAAGAGCTGCGTGTCCTCAAAAACAGGCGTGCGAATCTCTCCAAAGTTGTAGCGCGCAAACACGCGCCGAGCCGTAGCCTCCACGCGGTTCCAAAGTTCGGTTTCGGGCGGCAGAAGGTCCCTCGTGCCGCGAACTGCTTTCAAAGTGCTCATCAGGAAATCTCAGGCTGAGATTTCAGAATATCAGGGACCTTCGTAGCCAATCACCCAATCGCCCCCCGCGCAAAACAATGAAAGCTATGCGTATTCGATAAAAACGTCTGATCCACTTTCCTGCCAAAAATCTCCATATCCGGAGTAACCAGCGTCCCGTGCTCACCCCGCGCAAACCGCTCCTCTCGCGCCGCGCGTCCCGCCGCGTTCGCCGGCACGCGCGTGGGCTCCACAATCTCAACCTCGCGAAAACACTTCGAGAGCAAATCGCGAAGCTCCGCGTAAGTATTTTCCTTCGTATGAAACGGATTGTTCTGCCCCACAAACAGCTCCGGGTTCGGCGTCGCCACAAAGCAGAAGCCATCTTTGCGAACCACCCGCGCCAACTCCCGCACGTGCTTCGCCTGGTCCGGCAGATGCTCGAAATTTTCCGTGCTTACAATCACGTCGAAGCTCTCCGCCGGAAACGTCATGTTCTCCGCATCCATCTTGAGAAATTCGCCGAAAGGATAGAGCCGGAACGCCTCATTCACCGCCGTCTGCGAAATATCGATTCCCACGCAACGTGCCGCCGTCCGCCCCAGCAAAGCAGTCCCATAGCCAACTCCGCACCCCACATCCAGCACCTGCTTCCCCGCCGTGAACTGGCTTATGTACTGATACACCCGCAGATGATTCACATAATTATTCGTTACAAAAAGCGGATGCAGCCGCTCACCGGTATTCCAATATCCGGTGACCAGGTAGTACAAAACTTTCTGCGCCTTCACTCTTGAGCGGCGTGCGAAAGACTGGTCGCCCGGAAAGTGCTCGAACGCTATCAGGTCCTGGTTCATGGTCAATCTCTCAATAACTGATGCGGCTTTCCAGCACGGCGATGTTCCACAATCCCTTTACACTGGTTCTGTGCTTCGCACTCTCGCACTCTCCGCCACCGGAACCGCCCTCGCCGTGGGCGGATATTTCTACGCCGGCATGTGGCCGCAGTCCCAAATCTTCGGACGAACCCTCATCACCGGCAACAACCCCAACGAAATCGCCCTCACCTTCGACGACGGCCCCAACGACGGCTATACCGAGCGGCTTCTCGAAATCCTCGCCCACCACAACGCCCAGGCTACCTTCTTCCTCATCGGTCGATTCGCCCGCAATCGCGCCCCACTCGTCCGGCAAATTCGCCAAGCTGGCCACGTCGTCGGCAACCACACCTGGACCCATCCCCAACTCATGTTTTCTTCGCCCGTGCGCATCCGCGAAGAACTCTCCGCCACCAACGCGGCCCTTGAAGACATCCTTGGCGAACGAATCGAGTTCTTCCGCCCCCCGCACGGCGCGCGCAGACCCATCGTGCTGCGCATAGCCCGCGAATTGGGCCTCGCGCCTGTCCTCTGGAACGTCACCGTCTTCGACTGGAAACCGATTCCGCCCGAAGGACTCCTGCGAAAAATGCAGAACGGCATCGCGCGAAATCAACGCCGCGACCGAGGCTCAAACCTCCTGCTCCACGACGGCGGCCACACTACCATCGGAGTGGACCGCTCCCGCACCATTGCAGCCACCGCGTCTCTGCTCGAACTATGGCAAGGAAAGGCGCAGTTCGTTTCCGTAGATCACTGGAAGAACCAATGGAGCCAAAATCCGACCTCCGAAACGCAGGTCTCAGTTTGATTTCGGCTGCTCCGTTCCCTTCTTCCGCTTTCTCTTCATCTTAAGGATGTAGTACACAACGCCCAGCGCAATCAGCGCGCCAACCCCGATACTCATCCCCAGCGTGTGCGCGGAAAACGAGTGCAGAATCTCAGGCCCATAGCGAATCGTGAGCAGGCTTTCCATCCCAAACCGAATCAGACGTCCGACAAAGACTGCGACCATAAAATTCACGATCGGCATCTCAAACACGCCTGCCCCAAACACAAACAGCTTCCATGGAGTCGGCGGCGGAAGCATTGACGGAATCAATACCGCGACAAACTCCTGCCGCTCAAACCGATGGCGCAGCGCGTCAAACTTCTGCCGGTTAATCCGCTTCAGCAGGAAAAGCTCGCCTCCCGCGCGCCCAATGAAAAAGGGAACCAGCCCGCCAATCGCCGACCCCAGCGCAGCCGTAAGCACGTACAGGTAAAAACGATGCTTATCATGCCATGCGTAGTACGCAATAAAGGCATCCATCGGCACCGGAATGGAGCTGGAATCAACAATCGCCAGCACCCCAATTCCCCAAAATCCCAGCGGCTTGAAAAAAACCAGGAGAAGCGCGCTGTATTTCTTGTAGAGGTGGATCAGGTGCTTCACTCGGGCCCTCGGCTGCGCGTTTCAGGGTGCGCGGTATTTCCCGCCAGCAGGTCAAGCGCATGGCGCAGAACCGGCAGCACCGCCTTCAGCGAAGTAACGGCCCCGCGCGGGCTTCCCGGCAAATTCAGAATCAGCGTGCTCCCCGCCGTCCCGCAAATCCCGCGGCTCAGCGCGGCATAAGGCGTTTCGTTCAACCCCGCCGCCCTCATTCGTTCCGCAACCCCATCGAGCAGCCGGTCGCAAACCGCCTGCGTCGCTTCCGGAGTTACATCGCGCGGCCCAATGCCGGTCCCTACCGTCGTTACCACCAGCCGAACCCGCCCCGCGGCCCTGCGAAGCGCATCTTCAATCGCTGCACGCTCATCCGGCACAATTTCCACCGGCAGGGTTTCCAGCCCAAATTCTTTGATAGCCCCTGCCACCGCCGGGCCGGACAGGTCTTCGCGCTCGCCTCGAAAACACGAGTCGCTAATCGTTAGGATTGCGGCGGAAACCATCATGCACGATTGTAAGGGAGCACAGCCCGAATTCCGCCATAGGGAAACAGGCCAAACAATGAGAGAATAACGGTATCGGCTGGGAGTTCCAGGTCTCCGCCGGTTACTGCTTACTTGCGTCTTTTTAGAATGCCAACCACCGAAGTGCCAACCAGTCCTCCGGGCGCGCCGCCCGAGCCGCCCAACCTCAAAGCGGCCAGCCGTTATAAAGACTACGACACGCATGATCTCCTGTCGGTCATTGAGGACCTGGAAGGCAGCAAGAACTGGGTAAGCCTGCGCGAAAAGATCTGGATCGCAGTCATCGTCCACCTGATCCTGCTGTGGTTTCTCTTGTACGGGCCCAAGTACATCTTCCACCAGCGCGTTTTCGTGCGCGACAACACGGCTTACCTGCTGAAGCACCCTAAGCAGTTGACGTATTTGGAGACTCCGGACAATATCAAGCCCCTGAAGCCGAAGCCCACGCCGTTCATCTCCAACAAAAACCATCAGGCCCAGTCGCAGCATCCGGTCCCGAACAAAAGGCCGCCGTTGGTCGAGCCCAGGCCCGCCGGCCGTCCCGCGCCCAGACC
>JBOGMA010000300.1:0-5969 GCA_050746465.1 Acidobacteriaceae bacterium | reverse complement strand
CAGCACCCCATCGCTGAATGCTTCCATCCGGCCTTTGCTCATGCGGATCCGTCCATCAGAAAAGAATTGCGATGATGATAGCGCAACAGCGGCCCGCTCAGGCGTTCTTGCCTGCGTCGGGAACAGCGACTTCCTCGAACTCTACTTCGATTGTGTCGCCGCTAATCGTCACCCGCACATCATCAAGTGAACGAACCACCCAGTCCGCCGCGCTCAGGCTTTCCAGCGGATGCGAAAACAGCGTCGCCAGCACCTTGCATCCGGCTGCATGGCCCGCCTTGGCTCCGGATGCTGCATCTTCGATCACCAGGCAGTCTTGAGGAGCCAGGCCGAGCAGCCGCGCCCCCGTCAGATATGCCTCAGGATCAGGCTTGCCCTTGCTTACCATATCCGCGGTGACCAACCGCTGCGGTGTCGGAATTCCGCCATGTTGAAGTCGGCTTAGCGCCAGTCGTTGCGTTGCCGAAGTTACAACAGCCCATCGATTTGCGGGAAGTACATGAAGAATCTGTTGAACCCCTGGCAGGACTTCCAGACCTTCGTTGTCCTCCACTTCCATCTCTTCTACCTTCAGCATCTCCTGCCGAGCGTCGAGATCAGGACGCAGAAACCGCACCGATTCGATCGCACGCCGACCATGCGCTGTCTGGATCGCCAACGTAGGATCAACACCATGAGCCTCAGCCCACTTGGTCCAACTACGCTCCACTGACCCAATCGAACTTACCAACACGCCATCCATATCAAAGAGAATGCCCCGAACGGAAATCTTCATATCCCCTAGAGTAGCAGCAAAATTCGATGTAATATACCATTGGTATAGACCACGGAAGGGAGCGATCTCGATGACCAAAACCGCAAAGCTGTTTCGCAACGGACGCAGCCAAGCCGTCCGTCTCCCCGCTGAGTTCCGTTTCGAGGGTACCGAGGTCAATATTCGGCGTGATCCGGTGAGTGGAGAGGTAATTTTGTTCCAGAGTCCCAAGCCTCATGAGACATTCAAAGATTTCCTCGATCTTGCGGACCGTTTGCGCGCGAAGGCTCCGGAAGAATTCGAGGGCTTCATGGATGACCGGCCATACGATCTTCCGCCACAGCGTGATCCGTTCCAGTGAAACAATATTTGCTCGACACGAATGCCTTCAGCCAGGCGGCCCGGGGAACGCTCTCTGCCTTCAAGGCCAGGTTCGAATCTGTGGACCTGGATGTTGTTGCAGTCTCAGTCATCACTGAGGCTGAGCTCTTGTTCGGACTGATTCGGCGTCCGCTTGCACATCAACTGGCTGCATCGGTGCACACGCTATTAAGCAAAATTACAATTTTTCCTTGGACATCTGAATCGGCTGGAATTTATGCAACCTTGCGGTTTACGCTCGAACGTAAGGGCCTGCCGATGAGCGCGATGGATATGATGATTGCGGCCCATGCGCTTGCTGAAGACGCAATTCTCGTCACGAATGACAAAGCCTTCCACCGCATCGAGCGCCTCAGAATAGAAGACTGGACGGCGCTCTAGCACGCCGCCCAATCCCAACCTTACAGCTTGGCGAAGAACGCTTTCATCCGATCGATGCCTTCTTCCACATCCTTATGCGATGTCGCATATGACAGCCGGATGTGTTGCGTGGTCCCAAACGCCTCGCCCGGAACCGTGACCACGTGCGCCTCATGCAGCAGGCGCGAAGTCAGCTCCATCGCAGTCTGCGCGCCCGGCTTGCCCAGGTACGCGCTCACGTTGGGATACACATAGAACGCGCCTTCCGGCTTCGTGCAGGTCACGCCGGGAATCTCCGCCAGTCGCCCCAGAATCCGGTCCCGCAGCTTCAGGAAATCTGCCCGCATCTCGGAGACGCATTCCTGCGAGCTGTTCAGCGCGGCAACGGCAGCCTTCTGAACAAACGAAGCAGTGGAGGAAGTGGACTGGCTCTGCAGCTTGCTCATCGCGGCGATGATGGGCTTGGGTCCGAGCGCGTAACCGGCGCGCCAACCCGTCATCGCGTAGGTCTTCGACAGCGATCCGAGCACGATGATGTGCTCTTTGCAATCTGTAAACGAGCCGCCGCTCACCAGCGCGCCCGTGTATTGCAAATAGACATAGCACTCGTCGAGCAGCAGGTAGATGCCGCGCTCGTGCGCCAGCCGCACAATGCGCTCCAGGTCAGCGGGCGAAACCACCGCCCCCGCCGGATTCGACGGCGAGTTCAGAATGATGGCCTTCGTCCGGGGCGTGATCGCCTGCTCAATCGCATCCGCGGTGATGCGGAAATTCTCCGCCTCGCTGGTCTCCAGAAAAATAGCTTTGCCGCCCGCGTACTGAATGAGGTCTTTGAACGAAACCCAGTAGGGAACCGGCA
Source organism: Acidobacteriaceae bacterium (assembly GCA_050746465.1). GTDB lineage: Bacteria > Acidobacteriota > Terriglobia > Terriglobales > Acidobacteriaceae > Silvibacterium. The sequence goes on along the minus strand of JBOGMA010000300.1, from coordinate 3,615 downwards.
GAATCACCTCGTCGCCGTGATCCACCAGCACCTGAATCGCGTTGAACAGCGCCAGCTTGCCGCCCGTCGTGAACACAGCCTCATCCGGCGCGTAGTTCGAACCGAAATCGCACGCGTGCCGCTCCACAATAGCCTTGCGCACTTCGGGAATGCCGGCGACGGCGGTGTAGCGCGTGAAGTTCGCGTTGATGGCCTCAATGGCCGCGTCCTTAATGTGACGCGGCGTGGCAAAGTGCGGCTCGCCCGCGCCGAAGCTGATGAGGTTGACGCCCTCTGCGCGTAGACGCGCGGCCTCGGCGGTTACGGCCATGGTGGCCGAGACTTCAATGCGTCCAATCCGGTCGGAGAAAATGCTGGTGGCAGTTGTTGCACTCATGGTGCTTCTATTTTTTCAGATTTTCGCGGAATGCGGGGGAGAGAAATGGCGGCTTTCCAAACAACCATCCGTTCTGACGTGAAAAAAAACTTAAACCTGCTCCTTTTTCACTTTCAATAGAGCATCGATGGGCTGAACCGCGAAGCCCTTCGGACCATTCATGTGCCAGCAGAAATCGAGAATCCGGTAAGTAGACTGATTGCCATCGAGATCAGGAACGCGGATTGCTTCGCCGATTCGAGGCATGTGGCCCTGCCACCACACCTCGCCAACGCTCTCACCGCTCTCCGCCTCAATCCTGACCTTGAGAACGGCGGGGCGCGTGGATCCGCGGGCTCCACCTCCACCTCCACCTGAGCCCTGGGCTTCTCTTGGAGACTCCACAATTGCCGCCCGGAGAGAATCCAGGGTTTCGCCCCAGTCTTTGAGCATCCTCGCGCTTGTGCCGCCTTCGCGAACCAATCCCAGAAAAAGGTGCTCGGAGCCGATGTCCCGATGTCCCAGGCGGTCTGCCTCCTCGCCCGCGTATGCCAGAACTTTCTTGGATTCGTTTGACAGCGGCAGGTCAACGCTGGTTGCAATCCGCTTATTGCGCTTGTACATGGGCTCGAGCGCATCGCGCAACTGCTGGTAGTTCATGCCGAGCCATCGCATGGTTAACTCGGGGCTCTCTCGCGCCGACGCTAGCAGAAGGAAATCCGTCTCGATGTATTCGTATCCGAATTCGCTCGTTTCGTATCTCGCATAGAAGACCACCCGCCGAGCCTTCTCCGTATACCGCTCGAACATAGCTGAATACCCCCAGCCCACCGATTCTAGCTCCGATGCTGACGCAGCCGCTCGATCACAAACTTCGGAACCAGTCCCTCCACCGAGCCGCCCAGCTCAAACACTTCTTTGACCAGCCGCGAGCTGACGAACGAATATTTCCCTTCCGGCATCAGGAATATCGTCTCCAACTGAGGCGACAAGCGCCGATTCATCAACGCCATCTGCAACTCGTACTCATAATCGCTGATGGCCCGAATCCCGCGTAAAACCGCCTGGGCCTGCTGCTCGCGCGCGAAGTCAACAAGCAGTCCTTCGAAAGTGGCGATGGACACGTTTCCGAAACCCGCCGCCGCTTCAGTAAGCATCTCGATCCGCTCCTCCACCGTGAACAGCGGATTCTTCGACGAGTTCAGCAGAATCGCGACTACCAGATGATCGAATATCCTCGACCCCCGCGCAATCAGATCAAGATGCCCATTAGTGACGGGATCGAACGTTCCGGGATAGATAGCCTTTACGGTATTCACGCATGGGAATTGTATCGTGAAGCAAAAAGGACCTGCCCGCAGGCAGGTCCTTTGAGTGTGTGGCGGCAGCTTTTACTGCCGTCGCGCTGAGGGCTTCACAGCCTCCTGAGCCGCCGCCGCTCCATTGACCGGAACCACAGGAACTTCCGGAGCCCCTCCCGGCACGGTAATGCCCAGCTTCTTCCGCAACTGTGTGTCGATCCGAGAGAAGGTGTCCTTGTTCTCCTTGAGGAAGTTGCGGACATTTTCGCGGCCCTGCCCAATGCGCTCGCCACTGTAGCTATACCAGGCGCCGCTCTTCTCCACAATCCCATGCGTTACAGCCAGATCCAGCACGTCGCCTTCGCGCGAGATTCCTTCGCCGTACAGAATGTCAAACTCGGCCTCGCGGAACGGAGCCGCCACCTTGTTCTTCACAATCTTGGTCCGCGTGCGCGACCCCACCACCACATCGCCTTCCTTCACGGCGGCGATGCGGCGAATATCGATGCGCACAGAGGAGTAGAACTTCAGCGCGCGCCCGCCGGTCGTAGTTTCGGGATTCCCAAACATCACGCCTATCTTCTCGCGAATCTGGTTGATAAAGATGAGGCAGGTGCGCGACTTCGAAACCGTTCCGGTGAGCTTGCGCAGCGCCTGCGACATCAACCGGGCTTGGAGGCCCATGTGAGAGTCACCCATCTCGCCATCCAACTCGGCCTTGGGAACCAGCGCCGCAACTGAGTCCACCACCAGAACGTCGATAGCTCCGGAGCGAACCAGTGCCTCAGTGATTTCCATGGCCTGCTCGCCGTAATCAGGTTGCGATATCAGCAGGTTATCAATATCCACGCCGAGCTTTTTGGCATAGCCGGGGTCCAGCGCGTGTTCTGCATCCACAAACGCCGCCATGCCCCCCGCTTTCTGCGCCTCTGCAATAATCTGCAGCGTAATCGTCGTCTTGCCTGACGACTCCGGCCCGAAAATTTCAATCACGCGCCCGCGGGGCACTCCCCCCACTCCGAGCGCCGCGTCAAACGAGATTGAGCCGGTCGAAATGGTCGCAATCGGCACCACCGCCTCTTTGCTGCCGAGGCGCATGATCGAGCCTTTGCCAAACTGTTTTTCAATCTGCGAAAGCGCCAGTTCTACGGCGCGGGTGCGGTCATCTGCCACGATGTTAATCTCCAGGTTTTGTCGCGTGCCGGGCGCAATCAGGTGTTTCAAAGTTGGACAGCGCGGGTTGAATGAATCTTAGCATTAAATCAGACGCAGGCGAAGAAAAAACAAAACTAAGGTAACGTGAAAAAAGGGTCGTGGCCGGAGTTTTCCACCTGCCGTTTTGATCGGCGCTTTACAGAGAGTCGAACACTATGAGATTGCCGCATACGGAACCTTTGCGACGTTCGCTCAGTTGATTGAAGAGGAAGAAATCGAGGAACTGCCGGCTGAAACACTCGAGGAAGAGAAGAGTGCGGATCAGAAACTCACCGAGGTCTCTGAATCGGTAAATAGTGAAGCTACTGAGCAGAGTGAATCAAGAGAGCAGCAAGAGCCGGTCGAAAAAAAGCCGAACTCCCGGACGGCAAAGGGCCGCGAAACGAGGACGCGCCAGAGCGGCATAGAGCCGATAGTTGCGTTCCTGGCCGTGCGGCGGTTCCGTGAATTCGCCACACAGCCATCCATTTTCGCAACACACACTTCTGCCAGTCAGCCTCTAGAAGTTGTAGCCCACAAGCAGCCGCAGCACCGGAGCCGGTCCCGACCACAGGGCTGTCTTCATCTCCACAAATGTCTTGCCCTTTTGCCCACCCACAAAGACGTTAAAGCCGGTCTTGTATGTGAAATCGCTGAAACTCACATCGCTCGTGGTGGTTCCCTGGTGAATAAAGTTCAGCGACGGCCCAATTCCGAAGTAGGGAGTCCATCTGCCGTAAACCGAAGTGCGGAGTTGGTACGCCC
>JBOGMA010000299.1:0-14406 GCA_050746465.1 Acidobacteriaceae bacterium | reverse complement strand
ATGGTGGTGTTCTGGGCCTCGTCCATGATGATGAAGGCGTCGTTCAGGGTGCGTCCGCGCATGAAGGCGAGCGGGGCGACCTCGATGACGTTGGTTTCGAGCATCTTGTCGACGCGTGGCGGATCGAGCAGGTCGTAGAGCGCGTCGTAGAGCGGGCGGAGGTAGGGATCCACTTTTTCCTGGAGGCTGCCGGGGAGAAATCCGAGGCGCTCGCCCGCTTCCACCGCCGGGCGAACTAATAGAATGCGGCTCACCTTTTTCGCCATGAGGGCGGCGGCTGCCATGGCGACGGCCAGATAGGTTTTTCCCGTGCCGGCCGGACCAATGCCAAATACCATGTCAAGAGAATCAATCGCTTCCACGTATCGGCGCTGATTCAGCGAGCGCGGCTGCACCATTCGTTTAATGCCGGTAGAGCGCTGCTTCCCTGATTCAACCAGCGACCGCAGGGAAATGGCAGGATCTGCGACGACCAGGCGCAACATCCCATTCAGCTCGCCATTATGCGGGTTTATCCCAGCTCGTCGAAGCGCTTCAAAATCGGAGAAGATGCGCTGCACACGCGCTACGCCCTCCTCCGGCCCCTCAACCGCCACTGCGTCCTGCTGCATCTCGATGCGCACATGGAGCATGTCTTCCATGAGCCTTAGATTTTCATCGCGAGTCCCGAACAGGGGCTCCAGATTCGGCGTGATCTCGAGCGCTTTTGTACTCAAGCTAGGGATATACCTCCGTGGTCGCCCAGGAGCGGGCTACCTGTTTTAGATGCGTGGGGAAACCAGAAGACGCTTCTATGAAGAAGGATTGGGGGCTTTCTGGAGTATGAGGACGAGGAGAAAACGGGAGGGGGCGCGATCCGGAATGTCGGCACTTGTCAAAGTACCCGTTGAAGAACGAATTGAAGATGGCCCAGACTTCGCTCGTAACTGCGCTCCCCCCGAACCGGCCAGCGGTTCAGGATGCGCTCAGAGTAGCCCTAGTCCACAGCCGCGTCAATCCCTCGGTGGAGAAAAATCGCGCGCTTCCGTACCAGCGCGGAAACCTGCAAGCGTCAGCGTTTCGATTTGCCCCTTACCGGAACTGGCCCACTGCGCTCCAGAGCGGCGTGGTCCCAATTGACGGAGCCGGCCCGGTACACACTCTCCATAAAGTCAAGAATTGCGCTCGAAGGATTCTCTGCCTGGCGGACGTCGTCATAGTTCAGCAGAAACTCGCCCATATCCTTGGTGTAGAAGGCTTGCGGGGGCTTTGCAGCCGATGTCTTGAACCCCTCGGGCTCCGGTGCGGCGTAGGCGTAAAAGGCGGGCTGTCCATAGCCGCCGTTGCCGGGCCAGAAACCGAAGCTGATGACCTCTTTCGAGTATGCCTCGCGCGTAATGGCGTCGGCGCCGGGCCGCTCCGGAGCAGGTCGCCCGGAGAACCGAGTTACCGCGAGATCAAAGCTACCCCAGAAGAAATGCACCGGACTGGCCTTGCCCAGCCAGTTCGTCTGGAACTCCCGAAACACCCGGTCTGTCTGCATCAAAATGCGCCAGAAGCGATGGGCGGCGTCCGGATCGTACGACGCATGGACTGTGTCCTCCGCAAACGGGATTGGATTGGCGACCTCGTCCGGGCCTGAGTGAATCTCCACTTCAATGCCCAGCGAGGTCAGCGCGCCCATGTACTCGCGATAGAACGCCGCCACCGACTGGGCCCGCAGCGGCAGCACCTTCACCGGTCCTGAGCTGAGCCGGATTACCAGCTTGTGATCGATGAAGTCGAACTCGGCATCGAAGCACTCGCCGGAGGCCAGGGGAATTGAACCAGTCGTCAGCCCTCGGGGCGTGACATACAGCGTGACGTGCCACCAGTGGTTCAGAGGGGCGCACAAAGCCATTCGCGTGTGTCCCACAATCTGAGTCCACATGTGCAGCGTGTCGGCGGTATCCTTCCACTCGTCCCAAGGCAGGCGGGGCCACAGAGCATCGGCGTCCGTCATCTCTTCACCTCCGTGCAGGAGAAACTGCGACTACCCCTTCACAAGCTCAACATCCAGCGTGATCGAAACCTCGTCACCCACCAGCACCCCGCCGGTTTCGAGGGTCGCGTTCCAGACCAGGCCAAAGTCTTTGCGGCTGAACTTCGTCTGCGCCGAGAGGCCTCGCCGGGTTTTCCCCCATGGGTCCGGCGTTTCCGGGGTCGGGCCTTCCACCTTGAAGGTTGCGTCCCGAGTCACCCCGTGAATCGTCAGAGGTCCGCTGACTTCCAGCAGTCCTTCGCCCTTCCTATTGACCGACGTTGAGTGGAAGGTCAGGGTCGGAAACTTATCGACGTCGAGAAACTCGGCACTGCGTAAATGCGTGTCGCGTTGCACATCACGGGTGGTGATGGTGGAAGCATCAATGGTCGCCTCAACCCGCGATCCGGTAATGTCGCCCTCGTTCAGGGTGAGCGTTCCTGAGACACCAGTGAACTGGCCTTTTACGTTGGAGACCATCATGTGCTTTACCTTGAACTCGGCAACGGAATGGACCGGGTCGATGGTCCAGGTGGAAACAGAGGGCTGCGCTTGCGGCTGTGCGCTCATGGCATCGTACTCCTTGGTTAATTTGAAGGTTAATTTGAAATTCGGGCCGAATTACTGCTGCGCGATCGATCTTAGACCGGATATACCGTGTCTGATTACCTTTCCCGCCGCGAAGTTGCTAAAAATCTGCTGCCTCTGTCGCAAGTCGCACTCAGGCTGCTACCATCCAGGGCATACCGGGTTCCCTATTTCGACGCAGAGCGCCCATGTCCAGCCATAGACCATTCTCTTACCTCGGCAGCCATGTCTACGGGATCGCCGCAATTGCGCTTGGCCTCACCGGTCTGGTTTGGGGAGATTTCGCCAGCGTCTGGCAGCCGGTGCCAGCCTCCGTTCCCCATCGCGCGGTGCTCGCATATCTCTACGCCGCCTGCCTGCTTCTTGCCGGAATTGCCGCGCAATGGCGACCATCCGCGCGCATCGCGGTGAGCGCACTCGCCGTCCTTTACTGCCTCCCCGCCGCACTTTGGGCGGGACGCGTGATTCAATCTCCCGGCAATATCGGGACATGGGGTGGATTCGGGGAAGAAGTTGCGCTGGTTGCCGCCGCTGTCATCGCCGCTTGCTTTCTTCTCAGCCTGCGCCCGTCGGCAGCGGCAGCTCGATTAATCCGCGCTTTGTGCGTCGTTTTCGGGCTCTGTTTCATCGCGCTCGGGGTCGAGCACTTCATGGCTCTCGCTGCCACGGCCGCATTCGTTCCCAAATGGATTCCGCCCAATCAGCGTTTCTGGGCCATGGTAACGGGCACCGCGCATTTGCTTGCGGGCATTGCCATTATTTCGGGGATCCTCGACCTGCTCGCCTCGCGCCTCCTTACCGCCATGATCATCATTTTTGGATTGTTGGTCTGGCTGCCCGCAGTCATCGCCCAGCCTCATGTCCACATGATGTGGTCCGCCAACTCCATTAATCTGGCCCTTCTCGCGGCTGCCTGGGTCGTTGCCGACGCGATCGCGCTCCGTCGCGAGCAAGTCCGGAGTGCGCAGACTGCTCCGGTGGTTGCGGTCCAGGTCTCGAACTGACTGTTAAGAGTTCGCATTGACCCAACCTCCAAATTCCAATAGACTTGAAGTTTGCAGGGGATGGCTCATTCGCTGCATCCCATATTCATTCAAAGAGAGTTCCGAACCACCATGGCAAACCATGTATCCGCGCTGAAGCGTGTTCGTCAGACCGAAAGGCGCACCGGCGTGAACCGCGCCAACAAAAGCCGTGTCCGCAGCAGCCTGCGCGCGCTGCGCGAGGCCATCCAGAAGGGCGACCTGAAGACCGCAAACGAGCAGTACCGCGCCACCGCCTCCGCGCTCGACAAGAGCGTACAGAAGGGCGTCCTCCACGCGAACACGGCATCCCGCTACAAGAGTCGCCTGAACGCCCGCGTAAAGGCGCTTGCCACCAAAGCGGCTGCCTGAGCGGCTACCTTCAGTCAGATCAAAGGATTTACGAAAGGCCGGGGCGAGTTCCCGGCCTTAAACTATCCATAAGACCATCTGAAAGGTGGTTGTTTTGCGTCATCCCCGAATCTCGCTCGGACTCTCCGTTGCGCTTCTGGCATTCGTAGCCGTACCCCTGAGTCCCGCCCAGACCGATCCTTCCACCGGCATCTCGAAGACGCCAGCCAGCGCCGACGGATTCAGCCCCAAGGCCGCCCGCAACATTGAACTCACGCTTCGCGACCGCCTGCAGATTCCGCCGGAATACATCATTCACTTTGGCCAGCGCACGCCCAGCGATACGCCCGGCTTTGACACGCTTCCGGTGATGTTTGAGTTGCCCGGCCATCCGGAGCACTCGCAGAAGCTGGATTTTTTAATTTCGAAAGATAACAAGACACTGGAGCGCATTTCGCGCTGGGCGATTCCCTCCGACCCGACGAATATTGTTTCTGCGGCAAACCGCCCGGTGCGCGGTAACCCGAATGCCAAGGTGGCGCTTGTGAACTTCGACGATCTTGAGTGCCCGTACTGCGCGAAGCTCCATGCTGAACTGTTTCCCGACACGCTGGACCACTACAAGGGCCTGATCAAGATCGTCTATCGCGACATGCCGATTGAGGAGCTGCATCCCTGGGCGATGCACGCCGCCGTCAACGCCAACTGTCTTGCCGACCAGAGCGGCACAGCCTACTGGAGCTATGTCGATTACCTCCATACCCACGGCGAAGACATTACCGGACCCGACCGCGACGTTAAGAAAGCCGATGCGCGACTGGATAAGGCCGCAACGGAGCAGGGCGAAAAAGACGAGCTCGATACGGCAAAGCTTCAGGCATGCGTGACAAAGCAGGACGAGGCCCCGGTTAGGCGGGAGATGAAGAAGTCCGACCACCTCAACATCAACGCCACGCCGACGCTTTACATCAACGGCGAAATGGTTGCGGGCGCGCTCCCAAAGGACGTTCTGTGGCCGATTATTGACGGCGCTCTGTTGGCGGAAGGCGTGACTCCGCCGCCTGATCCATACAGCCACCCGGCAAGTTCCGCGGCTGGGGCTCCGGCGTCCGGGCCGGCCAAGCCGTAGCGTTTCTTACCCCGCGGCCCGGATTGTTTTATGCTGGTATGAACCTGCCGGTGGTGGAATAACCGTGAAGCATTTCCCTGGTCCCGGACAGGAGAGAACTGCGCCCGGCGCGGTCCTCTAAGGAGACTTTTTTGCAACACACATCGAACGCTGATCGTTCCCCGCTCGCTTTCCTGCGCAAATCCAAGTTCGTCACCGGCATCTCGACAGCGGCTCTGGCCGTAGCGCTGGGCCTGTCGGTAAGCGGGTGCCATCACAGCGAGAGCCCGGACGTGGTTGCCACCGTAAACGGCAAACCAATCATGAAGGCCGATGTGGACATGCGGTATCAGGAAACGCTCGGCAACTCGCACCAGCAGCCGTCGAAGGAACAAGCCGATATTGTGCGGCTCAACATCGTCCACGACCTCATCGACCATGAGATTCTGATGCAGCGCGCGGCCAAGCTGCACCTGACGGCCAGCGACGAGGAGGTACAGGCGAAGCTGGACGAAATTAAGGCCCCGTATACCCAGGAGGAGTTCAACAAGCGTCTGGACCAGCAGCACATGACGCTCGATAAGCTGAAGGACGAGATTCGCCGGAACAAGACGGAAGAAAAACTCTTCAACAAAGAGATCAATTCCAAAATCAACATTACCGACGCGGACATCTCGAAGTTTTATAACGAGCACAAGGTTGACTTCAATCTGCCGGAACCGCAATACCATATCGCGCAAATTGTCGTGACCTCGGTCCCCACGCCCGCGCAGCAGGCCGGCAATCTGCAGAACAATAAAGCTACCAACGATGCCGAAGCCCGGCGCAAGATTGAGATGATCCGTAACCGCATAGCCAGCGGGGAAAACTTCAGCATGCTCGCCGCCAATTTTTCCGAGCGGCCGGACAATGCACAGAGCGGCGGCGATATGGGCATCATCTCGGAATCGCAACTGAAGTCCGACGCCCTGGTTTACGCGGCGATCAACAAGCTCAGTCCCGGACAGGTCACCGGCGTCCTGCCGCTCTTTGAAAGCACGCCCGTAGGCAAGAAGCAGGTGGGTTACGCGATTTACAAGCTCATTGACAAGGAAGCCGCAGGCCAGCGCGAGTTGAACGATCCCCGCGTCCAGCAGGCGATCCGCAAGCAGTTACGTGACGCCCGATCCCAGCTTCTCCAGAACGCGTACATCGAGATGCTTCAGGACCAGGCAAAAGTGGTGAATTACTACGCGGAAAATATCTTCAAACGTGGGGCCCAGTAGGGGCCTGTAAAGGCATGGTTCGCTAATGATCCGTTTCGGCATCCTGGGGTTCGGTCACCATGCGGTTCGACGTCTCATCCCGGCTTTCCGGGGGGCCGCCGCCGCCCAACTTACTGGTCTCTGGCGGCGCGATGCTGCCAAAGCTGAAGAAAACGCCCGCGAGTTCTCCATTCCACATCTGTTCGGCACGCCGTCAGAGCTTTGCGCCTCGCCGGAAGTCGATGCGATCTTCGTTGTCTCACCGGACCGTCTGCATCTTGAGCATGTTCTCTTGGCAGCGAAGCACGGCAAGCACGTTTTATGCGAAAAGCCGCTGGCCATGAGCGCCGATGAGGTTGGCCAGATGATTACGGGTGCGGAACACGCCGGCATAAAGCTGGGAGTAGCGCAAAATATGCGCTACAACCGCAGCCTGGCGCTGATGCACGACTGGATCGCCGAAGGTCGCATTGGAAAGCCGCAGATGGCCCAGGCGCAGTTTGCCTATTCCGCCGCCGGCAGCCCGCGCAAGTGGATTTATGACCCCACGCTTGCACTTGGCGGTCCCATCGGCGACGTTGGCATCCATTGCATTGATGCGCTGCGATACATCCTGGGCGACGATGGGTCCGCGCGGGTGACGGCGGTTGCGACGCTGGCACACACGGACTCAGCCTCCGGGCCTGTGGAGTCGCACGCGGTCGTCGGACTCGACTTCGCATCGGGAGCCATGGGCTCCGTCACCGTGACCACGCGCTCTCAATACCGCACGATGATCGAAGTCACGGGCGAGCAGGGGGCCATCCATTGCGAGAATGGCCTCACCGTCGACTTCCCGGTCGAAGTCATTCTGAGTCGCGGATCGGAAACGCCGGCCCGTGAAACTGTCTCCAACGCGGACGCCTACAGCCGCATGCTCGACAGCTTTGCCGAATGGGTTGAAGGAACCGGCAAATACCTGGCGCCTGGGCAGGATGGATTGCACAACCAGAAGATCCTCGATGCTGCTTATCAGAGCTGGCGCAGCAATGTTCGGGTGGAAGTGGATTAGGCAGAATCTGACGAATCGGCGCGTATGAGGTTCGTATCAAGGCGTGGCTTCAGACGCTGCCTGGGCTGCTGAACCGTGGCTGTGCATGCTGTGCCGCCAGATCCGCATCCGAGAGCCCCCCAATAGACGAAATCCACATCTCCCAGTTGAGCCGTGGCGCGATCTCGCCGCAGGTGGCGACCAACGCTTTCTTCGAGCCCCTCACCCGCCGATTCAACAAGGAGAGTTCTTTATAAATCAATGACATACATATCAAGCATGCCGTTCCCAGGCAGATTTTTGAAGTAATCGCTTGACATGCAATGCTACAATTCAACTCTCTCCTCCGGTGCCAATAGATACACTCACGGGTCGATACAGACTCGATAGTGAAATATTCTCCCGTGCACGATAAGGGATACTGCCATGGCTATAGAGAAGAGCAAATTCGATTACTACGAGTTCCTGCAGATCAGTCCGCGGGCTGACCAGGAAACTATCCACCGCGTTTACCGGTTCCTCGCCGCCCGTTTCCACCCTGACAATCCTGAGTCCGGCAATCCTGACAAGTTCGCCATGCTTACCGTGGCGTACGATGTGCTTTCCGACCCCGAGCGCCGCGCGGAGTTTGATGCCTCCCGGGAAAAGGAAGGCTCGCTGGCGCCCCCACTTTCGAACACAATCGATTTTATGGACAGCGTTGCTGGGGAGCTGAACCGCCGGCTGGCCGTCCTGGCCGTGCTGTACTTCCGCCGCCGCGCCAACCCGCTCTACCCAGAGGTTTCGCTGGCCGAGCTTGAGACCCGTATGGGTTTTCCGCGCGACTACCTCGATTTCACCACCTGGTATCTCCAAAAAAAGGGTTACATTACCAGGGCCGACAACTCTGACTTCACCCTCACGGCGGCCGGAGTTGATTTCGTCGAGATGCAGCGCGCCAATATCCCGGTGCTGAACAAGCTGCTGACGGATGGCAGCGCAATCGGCGCCAACCCGCCTGACGAACGCCCGTCCGGGGCCCGTCCGACGATGATCCTGCTGCCGGATATGACGCTGATTCCCGACCGGAGAAAGAGTTCTAAAGAGCGTCGTAAAGCCGGGCGTGACCGTCATGCGCTTTCCACCGAGACCGAGGGACTGAAGCCTCTTGAGGTAGCTGAACCCAAGCGCAGCAACCACAATGGCAACCATCACGCCAACTAAGGCCTGGTTCCCACTCGAGCGAAATCTGGCCTGAGTGGGAGTGCCCGCTTGGTGAACCCGTGGCGGTAAGCCTTTGTCTTTTCAATCATTTGTGAGCCGTAACCCTAACATACCCTGACGCGGAACGGGAGTATTTAGCACAAGCTCCTCAGAAGGGGGAGATGCCGGTGATGACGCGCTGGGCGCGCTTGAGGCTTCCGGCTGCACCTACGCCAGCGAGCGTGAAGCTGTAGAGTTTTTCGGTATCGTCACGGACACTTCCCAGTGAGTAGTGGCGCAGTTCGAAACTGAGACCGCAGCAATTCCAGTTGTAGCTGGCTTGGGCTCCGTAATACTGCCACTGGTTCAGGGTGAAGTCATAGCCGGAGCTGACGCCGGCGCTCAGGCCCAGCTTGGCAGGAGAGCCGTAGACGGCATGAAAACGGAACTGGTTGAAGTCTGTAAGGGCCGGAGCGACTGCGGCGGCTCTGATGGGAGCGTTCGGCAGGCTCTCGGTGGGGGTGGTTACGGTATGCAGGTGGGCGTCGCCGACGCTAAACGTGTAATCGCCAAGGTGAAATCCGGCGAAGAGGTTGCTGGCGTCGAGACGGCCCATCTTGGTGTCGTAGTCCACGTCCCATTCAATATCTGTGTTAGTTGAGCTCTGCCAGTGCAGTCGTGAAATTACGGGCGAGTAGTTGCGGGGCTCGGTCAAAAAGGCCACGCCTGTAAAGTCAAGCGTGGTGTCCAAAACGTTGCGGGTTCCAGGGGTCACGGCTCCGCCAAAGTCAGGATTGAAAAAATACTTCTGCGCCACCTGCCAGGTGAGCCAATTGACCGTACCGCCGCCACACATGGTTTCGGGCCCCAACGCCTGGTCGCCCTTGCAGCGGTGCTGCCTGAGATGGCGAAGGAACAGCCGCTGGGTGAGTGAGTACTCGATTTCGTTGGTGTCGCTGGCTACGTCAGTATCGTCGAAGCGCAGCACCGAGTTGAAGTTGCCGATTCCTTTAACGTAGCGATACCGAACCGCGGGCTCGATGGCGTGGCGCAGCTCGCCGCCCAGCAGGTGCTCTAGCCAGGGAGCCGAGAAGTCGCGCTCCAGGGCGGGAGGGCGGATTTCGGCTCCAAATTCTACATTCTTGCGATTGAGCGTGGCGTCGCGCTCACTGGGCACCTCTCCAAGGGGAGCCGGATTCTGGCTCTTTCCATAAAACGTATCGCGCACGGCGGCCATGGGGCGCACCGTCCACCCGTCAAAATGCAGCGGGAGGGCGAGATGCGGATAGACATCGATCCGAGGCACGATCGCGGAAGTTTCAAAACCCGTCTCCGAGCGCGAAAGGGCTGAGCCGGTAGCCATCATGCCCCACATCAGCGGAGTGCCTTCCAGGCGTTGGTCCACACCCTCGAACTGCAGAGTGGGAACATGCAGGATGCGAATCTCCTCTTCGCCAGTGGGAGAGGTGGCATTGCTGACGAAGCTCTGATAGCGGTTGAAGGTAATGCCCTGAGTGAGACCGCCATGCGCGTGCGCGAGGAAAAGCTGCGACTTGACTTCCGAGTTGATGGCCAGCGCGTAGTTTTCCTCAAATGCCTGGCGGTAAGCATACGAGCTCAGGTACTCCATATCGCCGACCGCCCGCGTGTCAGGGGAAAAATCATGGCGTCCATCCACAATGAAATCCACACCGCCCTGATTCTGGGTTCCGGGAAGGCGGTCGAGCAGGCTGTGGAACCTCACGGTGGCGAAGTCCAGGCCGGGACCCCGATAACGGAACTGGCCCAGGGGCGCGAATCCGCGGTTGGAGAAGTACTCCGTCCCCAGTATGAGGTCTGCGCTGCGCCCGAGGACAAAATAGGCCTCTTCCCCGACGATGAGCCCTTTGGTCGAATCGTTCCCGAAGATTGGGATCAATAGACCCGATTGGCGCTTGCCCGTAACCGAATGCGTGACGTAGGGCAGGTAAAAAACCGGTACGCGATGCGGCCAGGGAAGGCCACGCAGTTCGAAGACGCTGTTTTTTGCTGTGGCCTTATCTTTGGACAGGAAAAATTGTCTGGCGGCCAACTGCCAATCGGGATTGGGAAGCGCACATGAGGTGATGGTTCCGTCGATTACCTCGTACTTTTGAGGCCCCGACTGGACTAAGACCCGCGCGCTTACAGCGAAGGGATTTGAGGAAGTGAGAAGGCCCTGGTTCCGCCTCAACTGTGGGCCCATTAGCCTACCCGAAACCTCTTGCAGCCGTCCTGTATGCGCGTCCAGATTCATCTGCCCGCGGCTGGCCATCAGATGCACGTCGTCCGGGCCGCCGTCCAGCCGCAGGTGGCCTTCGGCCGCGACCTCCGAGGTCCCCTGGTTGTAAGTGGCGTGGTCGGCCTGGATCACGTAGTCGCGGTAGTCGATTCGAACGTGGCCGGCGAGGGTGTAAACGACACCGTCTTTGGTTTTGGCGTAGCTCTGGGTGTCAGCTTCGATTTTGACCGGGACACCCTGGGCGGGAGCGGGGACGACTTTGGCTATGGGAATGGAGGATTTGGGCGCGGCGCTCCTCTCGTGCGAGCCAGGTTCAGCCGCAGGGGGAAACTGCTCGGTTACTGCCTGGGGCCAAAGCTGCGGATGACACAGCGCAAGCAGCGTGATACACAGAAAAGTGCGGCTATTCATTGCGACGGGCAACCTAAGAATAGCAAAGGTCCCGTCGCTGGAAGCGCCGCAGCTCTGGTGATGAAAAACCGTTGCTCGCGCCTCGCATTGTTTTTCGATTGCGGGCATGCGTGTTTGCGCGCGAACGGGAATCTCCGCCGCCTCTCCACTTCTCCCAAGGTTGAAAACCGTGAGCGCCTGCCCAGCACCACCGGCGCATGCCTCACAGGAAAACGGGGAGCAATTTGAGCACTTCTTCTCAGTCTGCCAAAGTTCAGGAAGTCCAGCCTGCCTGGAAGCAGGAGATCAATGCGCGGCTGAGCGCCCATCGCAGCCGCCGCGGCGGATTTCCGCAGCAGCCGCAGCTACCCGGAATGGAGCAATCGAACCCCGCTTCGGAAGAACCGAGCAAGGCACGGTTGGCGGCGCGCATTGCCGAACGCTATGCCAAGGCTCCGACCTACCGCGAAGTGCTGGCCGCCGAGGCCGCCAAAGCTGCTCGCGCGGCTGAGGCTGCTGCCCAGGCAGCGCGCGAAGCGCAGGAGGCCGCCGACGCAATTTGTGCCGCCGCGGAATCGCAAGCCACGTCCGGCGCTGAACCGGATGCCGCGGAGCGCTTCGAACTGACGCCTCCGCCCGTACCTGAACCCATTCAATATCGCGTTGATCCGGCGTCGCTGCCGGCATCGCGCAACCGGTGGCCCCCCCCCAACCTCCCCCAGCTGCACTCGGCCCCGGTCCACTCGGTGGAGCCGCACCCGCGCATTGTTGATCCCTTTGAAGAAGCGCTGGTGGCTCCCGCTCAACCACTTCCTGCCCGCGTGCTGGAGTTTCCCCGCGAGCTGGTGGCGCCTCGCAAGGCCCGCCCGCGCTATGCGGAAGGGCCGCTCCGCGACGCTGCCTCGGGCGATGAAAGCGAACAGCTACGCATTTTTGAGGTAGAGCCGGAGACGATTTCTCACCAGCCCCTTCCGTCGCTTGCACAGGCCGAGGAAGTTCTTGTGCCAGGGTGGTCCTCTATCCGTCTGGACGCTACTCCGCTTAGTATGGAGCCAGAAATGTCCCCTACGGTCAAAAATCAGCCTGCTTCCGCGAATCGAAGCAGAAGCGAGGAACAGCCTTTTTCTTCGCGGGCTCGCCGGTCCGCACGGGGAGGCTCTTATTCCGCATCCTTGCTGGAAGGCGTGCTCCCGGTGGCTCCATTGGGCGACCGCTTTACCGCCGCGATGGTCGATATTGCGCTGGTCGCCACTGCGTTCACGTTGTTCCTGATGGTGTTCCTCGCATGTACCATTAATCCGCCTTCAGGGAGGCTGGCGTTGATCGCGGCGGCACTGACTTTCGTCGGCTTTCTCGCGCTGTACGAGTGGCTCTTCTTTACGTTTGCCGAGAGCACCCCCGGCATGCGCTACGCGAAGATCGCACTTTGCACCTTCGAGGACGAGAACCCTGACCGCAAGTCACTGCAGCGCCGCATTGGGGCCTGTTTCCTGGCGGCTCTCCCACTCGGATTAGGCTTCCTGTGGACGCTGCTCGATGATGACCGGTTGGGCTGGCAGGACCGCATGACGCGGACATATCAGCGGAGCTACAGGTAGGCTCTGTATCAGGAAATATAGAAAAGTTATCGGCGCATATGAACATTTCACTATACTTCGATAACTTTCCTATAAATTCCCCGTCCTAGCTTCCGCCCGGGAACCGCCCCCGCCTCACCTACGTATCCATTTCTACGTGCCGGCCCGCTGATAAACTTGAGTCAACGTCCGGCCCACGTCCATGGAATTCAAAGAAGCTGTCAAAATCGCGCTCCAATCCCTCTGGGCCAACAAGCTCCGCTCCGTGCTTACGCTGCTTGGAGTGGTGATTGGCGTGTCGTCGGTGATCGCCATTATCACGCTTACGAATGGGGTGAACAAGTACGTCGCGACCAAGGTTTATGGCTATGGCGCTGACGTGTTTACTCTGAGCAAACAATCGCCGGTAATTCTCAGCTACAAGCAGTGGGCAAAGTACCAGAAGCGCAAGAACCTCGAGCTGTCGGACTACGAAGCAATTGAGCAGCAGTGCAAGAGCTGCGCTTCGGTGGGAGCGCTGTTGAATACGACGGGCAAAATCGTCAACGGGCGGCACTCGTCGGACAATACGGACATTCGCGGCTGGACGTGGAATATGCCGGCAATCTCGAACATCAATATTGCGCAGGGTCGCAGCTTCGTGCCCTCCGACCAGCAATACTCCTCGCGGGTCTGCATTGTTGGCTACGACATTGTGCATAACCTGATGCCGAGGACAAACCCGCTGGGAAAAGAGATTCGCGTAGACGGCGAGCCTTACACGATCATAGGAGTCGCCGAACGCCAGGGGACGACGCTGGGGCAAAGCCAGGACAACTGGGTCGCCATCCCGATTACGGCGTACCAGCACACTTATGGAACCGACTACAGCGTAGTCATCTACGTAAAAGCCGGGGCGGTCGGTCCGCAACTCGAGCGCGCCTCCGATGAAGCCCGGGTGATTCTGCGCTCGAGACGCCACGATGCGGTTGGGAAAGAGGACAGCTTTACCATCTCGACCAACCAGACTTTTGTTGGGCTATGGAAGCAGTTCAGCTCCACTTTCCTCTTCGTGGTGATCGGAGTGGCGTCGATTTCGCTGATCGTTGGCGGCATTGTCATCATGAACATCATGCTGGTGTCAGTTACCGAGCGCACGCGCGAGATCGGGGTCCGCAAGGCATTGGGAGCGCGAAGGCACGATGTGCTGCTGCAGTTCGTCATCGAGTCCGGAACCATGTCGCTGGTTGGGGGGATAATTGGCATTCTCATCGGTGCCGGCGTCGCCCGGTTGGTCACGGTCTTGATCGGATTTCCGTCGGATGTCGCTTTGTGGTCGGTCCTGCTGGCCGTCTTCGTCTCCGGCGCCATCGGAGTATTCTTCGGTGTTTATCCCGCGCATAAGGCGGCAACTCTTGACCCGATTGTCGCGCTGAGGTCGGAGGTATAACGATGGCGACCCAGGAGCTTCAGCAGGAAATGACGAAGAAGCGGGCCCGGAGCAGGAGCAGCCGGTTCGGCAGTACGGGCGAGTCCGTGCGTATGGCACTGGAAACGGTGCGCGCCAATAAACTGCGCTCCGGGCTCACCATTCTCGGCATCGTCATCGGCGTCACCACGGTTATCACGATTTCGTCGATCATCAGCGGCCTGAATAACAACGTGCAGAACTGGGT
>JBOGMA010000298.1:0-6049 GCA_050746465.1 Acidobacteriaceae bacterium | reverse complement strand
CCCACGCCTCACGCTGCAAAACCGCGTACCGGGGAACCCGCGCCAGATACACCTGTTGCTGATCGCGCCAGTTATTGTCAAATCCATAGGCATAAACAAAGGTGTCCGGAGCTTCCCCGTATCCTTTGCCGTAATCCAGAAACATAATTGTCGTGAATAGAGCGGGAACCGACGGGTCCGTATTGTTCGCCGCTCCGAACATCGGTGTCGCCGAGGGCGCTGTCCACGTCTTGCCATGGTCAGCCGATGCCACAATCGACGCGGCCGGCGCGTACTCAAACGTCTGTTCGTTCAGGTTCTGAAAGGCGAGATAGATCACGCCATCCACGCACGCCATGCCCGTCGGCTTGTCGGTATAAACGTTGCTGCCTGTGTAGTTCCTGCCAACATCGCCCGCAACATCCGTTCCGGTGAGATTGGGCGGCATGCCGAAGATTCTGGCCACCCGCATCGCCGCGAAGACAGCGGGATTGGAAAAGCCAGTCCCGTCTCCATTGGCCGAGTACACATTTCCATCATTCGACCAGCAACTCGGCCAAAGATCCCCATTCCCATTCGTCATCTGGTAAGTGGAATACGCCTCTTCCGCGAAGGTGGAGAAAAAAATGCTGCTTGGCGGCGCCGACCCATCCTGCCCCAGGAGGCATGCAGGCAGGCTGACAGCAAGAAGTACGGAAAGGATCAACTTGAACAGAAAAGCGAAACTGGAACTTGTATTCACGAGCATTCAATGACCTCCAAATGGAATTTCCTGCGCGATCAAAAGCTCAAAGGTCGGGTTAAACGTTTTATAAATCCAGGAAGAATTTCCGCTCCACGCCTGAAACAGCAAAGATTTTCCTGTTAAACGTTTCACAATTCCCAAAAGTTTTTACTCCCCCCACTGCATTGCCGTCAAGAAAAAAATCAGGCCGTGTCGTCAGCTCATCCCATGTCCGGTCGCATTGGCGATCAAGTGTCCGTTCGTCAGCCGGGGTGCCGGCTGCCCGGAGCCTGCCCTGAGCGAAGCCGAAGAGTCTCGCTTAAGCCGCGGCCAGGCTTGCAAATTCGAGATTCAGCGCCTGTGGAACGAGGAACAGCATGTTCGTCCATTCCTCCGTCCCTCCCGCCGGTGGAAAATGCCGGAAGCAAGTCTTCAGCGTCTTTCTGTCTCTCACAAAGCCGTATATCTCGTACTTCCACCGCCCGCACAGGCTCCACAACTCAGAATTCAGTTCGCACTCCGTCAGAATGAGCGGCTGAAATTCCGTAATCGTCTTCTCCATGCCTCTCAGCGCTTGTATGTCATGGTCCTCGATGTCAATCTTCACCAGACATGGGTTGATTCCCGGATGCTCGGCCACAAATGAATCGATCGTAGTCACCCGCACGCTCACTGGTCGAACACCGTCTATGCGTTCAAGGCTGCTTACCGCTGCCCTGCTCCCTGGGAACAATTCAGCCGTACCGTTTCTCGACGATACCGCTGCTTCGATAATTTCGATGTTCGGTGAGAGGCTGGCATTCTTGCGCAATCCGGGATAGTTCCTCACATCCGGTTCGAAGGCATAGCTGCGGCGCACAAGAGGAGAAAAATACGCCGCATAGTACCCGATGTTTGCTCCTAGATCGAAAAAATCACGCTCGCGATCTGCGTATCGGGCCAATAGCGCCTCTGAGCCCCAGTCGATGTTGGCGTTGGTTATGAAAACAGAGGCCATCCGGCTATCACGTGGCAGGAAAACGCGATTTCCATGCGGCAACCGAAGTGTGCTGTCTTGCCTTAGGATCCGCTTGCGGAATTGCAAATAGCCGTTCCGCGTTACCCATCGGAATACTCCGACCTGCCGCACAAACGTCCAGTTGATCTGTTTCCTTACGCTGAACATTGAGACTCCCCGGATAAATTTTCCGCCGCCCGCCAAGCCTGACAACAAGCCACCGACAGTTTACCGAACCACCACCGCCGGGTGCGCCCCACCGCCAGCCCTGAGCAAAGCCGAAGGGTCTCGCTCTTGAGACGTGAGTCCACGAATGCCACCCGCATCTTGAACTGGCCGCTGAACGCTGATCGCTGATCGCTATTTTGCTGTACTCTGTTCCGTGATGAAAACTCGCCTGCTCGCTGCCTTTTGCGCTTTCCTGCTCGCCGTCCCTGCCTTCAGCCAAGCCCAGACGCAGCCCGCCTCCGCCGCCACCGAACACGATCAGCGCATCCCCCAGATCATTCACTCGCTCCAGCAGGTCCGCGGCATTCGCCAGACGCAGCTCTCCCCCGACGGCAACCAGATCGCCTGGGCTGTCCGCAACGAAGGCATCTACATCGCCCCGCTCAGCGAGCCGTCCGCGGTGCGCCATGTCACCGCCTGCGCCGCCGGTGTAGAGCCCAACGAAGGCAGCCTCGCCTGGTCCCCCGACTCCACCACCCTCGCCTTCTTCTCCAACTGCGGCAAAGACGGCCAGCCCCAGGGCGAAAACCGAATGGCCATCTATACGGTTGCCGCCAGCGGCATAGCGGCTCCCCACCTGCTCGCTCAACTCAAGGGATACGCCGAGAGCCTTTGCTACTCCCCCAACGGCAAGCTCCTCAGCTTTCTCTATATTGAAGGAGCCACCCGGCCCTCCGGCGCTCTCGCCCCCGAGCCGCCGCCCTCCGGCGTCATCGGAGTCGAGCAGGTCGAGCATCGGCGCATCGCTGCCGTCGACAGCTCCTCCGGACAGCTCGCCGAAATCACCCCCGCCTCTCTCTACGTCTACGAATACAGTTGGTCCGCCGACTCCAACCACCTCGCCTACACCGCCGCACCGCTACCCGGACAAGCCAACTGGTGGACCGCCAAACTCTACACCCAGGACGCCGACTTCAACGCCAAACCCAAAGTCGTCTTCGACCCCAACACAACTTCAGGCCCGCTCCACGGCCTCCAAATCGCTCTCCCGCGCTTCTCCCCCGATGGCTCGCAGATCGCCTTCATCGGCGGCCTCATGTCCGACCAGGGCGTAACCGGCGGCGACATCTACATCATCCCCTCCACCGGCGGCGAAGCCAAGGACGTAACCCCCAACCGCCCCGCCACCCCGCAGTGGTTCACGTGGGTTGACGACGACACCCTCGGCGTAGCCGAAATCAAAGGCGCCCGGTCGCACCTCTTCGTCTACGACCTCGGCACCGAGCAGGAGTCCCCCGACTACAACCTCACCATCCCCGGAGTCGTAGGCGCAGGCGGACTCATGATGCGCATCTCCACCTCTTCCGACAACAACACCATCGCCTTCATCAAGTCCTCATTCAGCCAGCCCCCTGAAGTCTGGGCCGGCCCCCTCAACAATCTCCGCCAGATCACCCACTTCAACGACTCCCTCAAGCCCTCCTGGGGCAAAGCCGAACCCGTCTCCTGGACCAACGAGGGCTTCCACATCGACGGATGGCTCCTCTACCCCGCCAACTACGATCCCGCGAAGAAGTACCCGCTCATCGTCTACGTCCACGGAGGCCCCGCCTACGCCAACCTCGCCCGCTGGCCTGGAGCCGGATTCGGCCCCGCGCCCTTCTCCGCCCTCGGCTACTTTGTGCTGATGCCCAACCCCCGCGGCAGCTACGGCGAAGGCGAAAAGTTCACCCAGGCCAACCGCAAGGACTTCGGCTACGGCGACCTCCGCGACATCCTCGCCGGAGTCGACGCCGTCTCCAAAACCAACTCCATCGACCCCAACCGCGTCGGCCTCACCGGCTGGAGCTACGGCGGATTCATGACCATGTTCGCCATCACCCAGACCCATCGCTTCAAGGCCGCCGTCGCCGGAGCCGGCATCTCCGACTGGAAGAGCTACTACGGCGAAAACTCCATCGATCAGTGGATGATCCCCTTCTTCGGCGCATCCGTTTACGAGGATCCCGCCGTCTACGCCAAAAGCGGAGCCATCAACTACATCAAGAACGCCAAAACTCCCACGCTGATGCTCGTAGGCGACCGCGACGGCGAATGCCCCATGCCGCAGTCGTATGAAATGTGGCACGCCCTCCGTTACTACCACGTCCCCACCGAACTGGTCGTCTACCCCGACGAAGGCCACGGCTTCCACAAAGAATCCGACCGCATCAATGTCCTCGAACGAGCCCTCGCCTGGTTCAACAAATACATGCCTTAAAGGCGGAAAAGAAGCGGGTAGCTCATAAAGCGGGTAGCTGGTAAAACGGGTAGCTGAAATCCGCTTCTTGCCACCGGATCACAGCCACCCGCTTTCGTTCCGGTCCCTGAGCCCTGGGCCCTGCCCTTCTGACCCCTGATCCCTACCTACCCAGCCATCCCGGTCGCCCCCGCCAACGGAGCAATCGCTACCTGCAGCCGCGTCCCTTTTCTCAAATCGATATCGCGGTCCTTGCTGATGAACGTGGCCGACACGTTGCTCTGCACCGCGCTATGCATTCCCACATGGCTCAGCGTTCCCGGCATCTGGTCGATTTTTTCCTGCGCAGAAATCCTGTGCGGCTCTCCCGGCATCAGGTTCCCATTCGTGCCTGTCTCCGCAAAGTAGTCGCCCGCATTCGACGGATACGCCCCCAGCAGCGTCGCCTTCACCGGAATCGTGCGCCCATCCTTGAGCCGCGCCTGGTCAAAAACAAGGCTTATCTGCGAAGGCCCATTCCCATTCGAACGCTCCACCTTGGCCACCGTGCCGAGCAGCATGGTGCCCTTGTCCAGTTTCATCCCGTTCGCGGCCTTCACATCGCTGGTGAGCTTCGCCTTCACCTTCTGCCCCTGGGTCGCGGTCTTGGAATCGATCTTGTGTGTCAACTGCGCGTCCGCGCTCACCAGTTGCACGTTCTCCGTCGAGCTCTGCCGCATCGTCTGAGAGGTCTCAGGCTGCGTGGATGGCGCGACCTGTGCGCCAGATGGCGCGACTTGTGCGCCTGCATAGCCGCACGTCGCAATCAGCATCGCGGAAACGCCCAGAAACGTAGGCCGAACGAAATGAGTTTTCATATTCTGCTCCCATGAATAGTTGTCTACTCATGCTTTAGTTGTGGCCTGTTTTAGGAGGCCAGGACGAAGTTGGGGAAATCCTCGAAGACCCAGTTGTTCTTGAGGGTGTGGTAGATGACTCCCAGGAATTTGCGTGCCAGGGCGATGTTGGCTTTGCCTCCGCCGCGGCGGCGCTGGATACGCTGATAGAACTGCTGCAGGAACGAGCTATAGCGTTTGGCGATCAGGGCGCACTGCACCAGAGCCGTTCTGGCCAGCTTGTTGCCTTGCTTGGTGATGCGCCCGGAGCGCTCCGTTTCGTTGGAGTTTTGCACTCGTGGCACTAATCCGAAATAAGCAGCCAGCTTGCCGGGACCATCGAAGTCCTCGATCTTGCCGATGGCGCTCAACAGCACGGCGGCCGAGACTGGGCCGATGCCCTTGATGCTCATCAGGTTTTCGTGGCCGGCCAGCTTCGGCCCTTCTTCTTCGATCAGCTCCTCCAGCTCGGCGATGCTGCCGGTGAGCGAACGGATCTGCGCGACCAGGACCCGCGCTTCGGCGCCCAGGATCGGAGAGAGCGGCAAGGCGAGCACCCGGTCCAGCGCCTTGTTGCTGGACAGTGCTTCCTTCTTCAGGTTGATCCCCTCGGCGGAGAGCAGGTTGTTGATCTTGGCCTTCAGCGCCGACCGCTGCTTCACCAGCAGGTCGCGCGTCTGGGCCAGATGCGCCATGTTTCTTTGGTTCGCTTCTTTCATCCGTACCTCCGGTAACAGGTCTTTCGACAGGTACAGCGCCAGCAGCTCGGCATCGTTCTTGTCGGTCTTCTTCACCGACTGGCTGATCACCTTGAACTGGCCCGGATTCACTACCGCTACCCGCGCCACATGCTTCGCCACGGCGTCATGGAACAGCCGCGTGTTGCCTGTGGCTTCTACCGCCAGCTCATCGTCTTTCCTTAGCTGCGCGGCAAACAGCTTCAGCTCTCGCATCGGCCACTGGCGCAGGTACGTCCGTCCGTTTTCCAGCCTCGTGCATACGGTGAACTGCGTCCGATGCAGGTCCACTCCCAGGTAACGCTTCATCGCTTCTCTCCCCGCGTTCTT
>JBOGMA010000297.1:0-3828 GCA_050746465.1 Acidobacteriaceae bacterium | reverse complement strand
TGCCGAGGTGCGGCGCGGTGCATTTCAGGGTGCGTTTATGGATTTCATCCAAGAATGCGCGAATGACGCTCGGTTCCGACGTCTTTGTCCTGTATCTGATGTGTTGGTCAAACGAAGGGAGCCTGCTGAACTAGTTTTGCGATTCTTTGCTTACTCCGAAAACTACTCATCGTTCACTCACGACGTTAGCAAATTTTTGGATAGGTTTGTTGTGGCGCATAGGAACAATTTCGATCGTGTAAGATTCCAAGCCGAGTTTGACCAGGTAATGCTTTTTGTAGAAAAGTTCTTTCCGGCTGGATTTGCCAAGTCGAAAACGTCGATCTCAACCCCAAGAGTACGATTTGAGGCGATCTCCGTTGGGGTCAATCTTGCACTCCGCCAAAAGCCCGCTCTGGTGCCGGCAAGCATGGGCTGGCTTGAGAGTGGCGATTTCGAACGCTTGACGACCACGCACGCCAGCAATTCAGGGCCACGGTTACGTAGTCGAGTTGAGTTTGTCCGTGATCACCTCCTCGGGAGGGGGAAATGATCACGGTTGAAACGAGATTTAAGGATCGCGTTGCTGAGGTGGATCACTACTTTAAGCTTCTCGATGCCGTAGAGGATGCGCTCATGCTGCGTGGCTCGTCATGGCGGCAGGGAAGAAAAAAGCTGCCAAAGGTTTTAGTGGATGATCTTTCGCTGAAACTCCTAAAAGCGACATCGTTTTTGCTTTTGTACAACCTGATAGAGGCAACTGTGCGGGATGCAGTCGAGTCGATTTGGCAAGCGGTGGAAAATTCAAGTTCAACGGCGCTGGACCTGCTCCCATCTCTGCAAGATGTTTGGATCATGTCAGAGTTCAAGCAAAAGGACGCTTTTTCGGCTTCTCCATGCACCTATCGGGACGTAGCGATTACCATATTGCGTGGCGTAGCTAATGCCGATGTCCCGTCCGTTGCGTTCCGACGAGTGATAGCTGCCGGCTCAATAGATAACACCTCTATAAGGAAGATGTGTTCATCTCACGGCGTTGAGTTTAAGCCACCGAAGAATACACACGATGGTTTTGATCTGATCGCGGTAAAGGATCGTAGAAATATTCTCGCACACGGTGGGCAGACGTTTGAGGAGATCGGTGCCTCTTATGCGGTATCAGACTTGAAACGCATAAAAGTCAGGGTCGTCGGATACTTACGTCAGTATGTGAAAAGGGTCGATGTGTATATCGCCACCGATGCGTTCAAGGCCGCATAATATGGCAGCTGACGGGGCGTCTGCATTTTCCGGCAATTCGTGGATGTCGTGGCTGCGGCTAAGTGATTGGCCGACACCCAGACGCTTTCATGTCCGCAACGATTTGTCGGTTGTAGATTTATTTAGTGGCTGTGGTGGTATGACTTTGGGTGCTTGGGAAGCTTCTCGCCATATGGGCGGACGGCTCAACGTTCGCTTGGCGATCGATTTTAGCGCTCAAGCTATTGCAGTTTATCGTCACAATTTTGAACTCAATTCGGATATCGCGATTTGCGATGATGTAGCAAATGTAATCGATGGTGTGCCTGGTAGTTACGTGAGTGACGGGTTGCGACGTATCGCAAAGAGGATTGGCGAGGTTGATGTACTTTTGGCCGGCCCTCCTTGTCAAGGTCATTCCAATTTGAACAATCACAGCCGCAGAAACGATCCAAGAAATAGTCTGTATATGGCTGCAATTCGTGGGGTCGAGGTTTTTGCACCCAAATTCGTGCTGATAGAAAATGTGCCTGCCGTGGTACATGACGAAGGGGATGTGATTACGAAGGCGAGCGATTATTTGAGATTACTGGGCTATCGAGTTGCTTCTACCGTAGTGGAGGTCTCGACGTTTGGGGTGGCTCAGCGGCGTAGGCGCCATGTCACCTTGGCGTCTCGTTACTTAACTACGGGCGAGTTGCTTAGTTTGGTTGAGCCCCAGAGGCTGGGAGTTCCTGTAGTGAGAGACGCAATCGGAGATCTTCAGGATGAAGCGGATGTGAGGTTGGGTGCATTTTATGGTTTGACGCGGTTAAGCCGGAAAAATATTGAGCGTATCCGTTGGCTTTTCGAGCGTGGAGCATATGATTTGCCGGATTCGCTTAGGCCTGCTTGCCATCGTGACAAAATGCATTCCTATCGTTCTATGTATGGTCGAATGAGATGGGACCTTCCGGCTCAAACGTTGACAACTGGATTTGGTTCCATGGGGCAGGGGCGCTACGTGCATCCTGCTCGGCAACGCATGCTAACTTGCCACGAGGCCGCGAGAATTCAGGGTTTTCCTGACTTTTTTAGTTTTTCTTGTTGTACGTCTGTGACGGCACTGCGAGAAATGATTGGGAATGCTGTACCACCGCAGTTCGTAGCTTCAGTGGTAAAAGGCGGACTTGGTATGTCGTGGACCTGATGGATCGATCGTAATCGGAGCACGACAGCGGTGATGGAGAGGCGGCGGCACCTTGCAGGATGGCCCCATTAAACAGTAGATATCAACACCATTGCGACAAATTATCTACGTACCGCCGGGAGGGCGTCGGTTAGAAAGAATGGTTCTGAGACAGCCCGGCAAGAGCGGAGGGGTTGTGCGATGCAGCATTGCATGGCAATTACAGCACACCGGAATCAGATCTTTGATTGGATCCACCCTGTAGTCTTCTCCAAGCTGGGAGATCGGAATGATATGGTGGACCTCGATGAAGTTTATTCCTAAGTCGCCATATACGGATTCAAAATCCATCTGGCAGATCTGGCACCTGAATCCGTAGTGCGCCAAACAAGTCGCCCTATTAATTGGATTCCGCTCATAGCGGTTCACTTCCACACGCACTCTTGCGCCCTCGGGAAGTCCAACTACAGCTTCCTCGGCCGCGAGTACCTCCTCTAAAGGGAGCAAGGATAAAATTAGGCCCATACAGGTGGATGCCGTCGTGGAAAGGCCACGAAGGATCTGGTCAGGATTTCGCGCCTCGTCGCGTGCAACTGTGTCGCAGTCAAGCTCGAAGCTGGCCCACTCGGCATTCGGAAGCGGTGTCTCAATTCCGACGACCTCGCCGTCTACAATTAAGTTGACCCGCGATCCTGCCTTTTCGGTGGCAACCCTAAGCCCGTCAAACGTGGTCTTCATCGCAGCATCTGCTGCTGACATTTGCCGTAGCAGCCCCTTCGAGAAGGAATCCGGCCGAAAGGTGGCTTCAATCCTTGAGGGGGTACGAGCGACTGCAATGGCAAATCCATTCGGACGCGCCGGTTCCAGTGGCCGGATCGATAGATAGCGGCCCCCTTCAAACTCCTCGATGGACCCGCGGAAGCCAACGCCAAACAGCGCTTCCAGGCGGGTGGCGATAGACGTGGCGGTACTGGCATCCACCCGTTTTATGCCTCTTCGGGCGGATCAGGTAGATCCGCAACCAGTTTTTTCAGATTTCTCGACACTTCGATCCTGAACTCTTCGAAAGCGTCTTTGTTCTGTGCATTAAGATTGTTTAGCTCTGCTTGTGCGAGCGACCAGAGCAGGAAATCCAACGCCTGAACCACAACGCTGTTTGCCTTGTTTGGAAGGTATGCTTTCGGGTAGTAAGGGTGCGCCGTGTTGAGGGTCACGGCAGCAGCTCCGTTGACTAGGGTGGCCTCCCAGAGCACTCCATTGTCAAGCGTGCTGTTCGTCGCCACATGGACATTCGTCCCCTCTTCGCTGGTTACGATGCGAAGGTGCGCTGCTATCTTGCCGGCGTTGTTGTTGACCTCGACATTCCCGGAGCCGCTGTCGACGTCGGTGACCGTTGCGATCTTCAGGACATTTACCTTCTGCTGAATCGCATTGTTGGAGGC
>JBOGMA010000296.1:0-3459 GCA_050746465.1 Acidobacteriaceae bacterium | reverse complement strand
GCGCTTCACATAAATGAGCAAGCGCGACAATGGGCTGTTCTTCTTCGCCAAGATGGAAGCGATGGAAGATATATTTTCGGTCCGGGCCGGTGTAGAAGTATCCGGTTAAAGGCACGCTCCACGCCGGTAGGTTGCGTTCCTGCGAAGCGAGAATCTGGCTGCCCAGCTTGACCGCTTCCTGGGCATACATCGGATCACGGGTTGCTTTGTACAAATCGATGGAGGCGATTGCTCCAAAGGAAATTCTCTCCAGGTTGTCCTTCTCGCCGTAGACATTGGGAACAGGCGGAGCCGTCTTCAACTCCTCAACGGCGTAGTGCCAATCTTCTTTCGCGGTCGCGAGACTGCGGCGCGCCAGTTCGGGGTCGGAATCTTTCAGGACGCGGCTTGCCAGAGCCTCCAATGCGGCAACTCGGAGGTTCCATTCGGGATCATTCACGGCCTGCCCAAAGCGATCGTCCGCGTCGCCCATAATGCCGTCGGTCCAGTAGCTGATGAGCTGGCCTGTGCTGCGGTAGCCGCCGCCAAAGCGCGTTTTCAGCACCCATCGCAACCCCCATTCAGCCTCCTCGATCACGCGGCTGAGAAGCACCGGGTCATCGCCCTGCTGCTTGAGTCGCTCTGCCAGCGTGAACAGCGCGTAGGACATGGCCGGAGTGTTTCCGGTTGCGCTGAGGTCGCCCGCATCGTGATACCCGCCGTTGATGATGATGCGCCTGCTTCCGTGAACGGTGTAGTCGTCCTGGTGACATACTCCGTGAATGCCGGGGATGACCGTCCCGCACCGCTCGCTGTACATGAAGTTGATGGCTTTCCAGATGCTGTCCCGCCATACCTCACTGCCAATGCGGAATGGGCGAGTTGTGATGTCCCCCGCGCGGAGGACATAGGTCCCGGGGCGCTCCACAGCGGAAAAGTCGAGCACCTGAAACGTGCCCAGGCCGGTCTTCTTTTGCTCAATTGGCCTGGTGAGAATTGCTTTTCCAGTGTCTTCATCGACAAGCGAAAACGCATTTGCTGTGAGGCCGCTGGCGATGGCGGTTTTTGTAGATCCCGGCGTGTACCCGGCATGACTGAAAGCAATTTTTCCCGGCGCTACTTTCCACCCTTCTACATAATCCGGATTGACCTTCTGCAACTCCAGGTGATCGATGTAGAGGACGGTTTGATCGCCGGGATCGGGAAACATTTTTGGCAGGCTGTAGCCGAAGCTGAGACCGGTAATCTTGTCTCGGTCGAGCGAAGGGATTTCCCAGACAACGTGGTTCCACTGCTGGTTCTTGAGGGGAATGGAGTCATCGCGGCCTTCATTCTGGTCGTCGGGCAGGATGTGCGCGCCTTCATTATGCAGAGTTAGATTGAGGGAGATCGCGGGAGCGCCGTGAATGTCTGGATAGACCCAAACCGAGATGCGGTTATAGCGGCTCCAGTCTTCGGAAGGGAAACTGCGCGTTGCGACAAGGTCCTGCCAGTCTCCACTGCCGTCGACGCGGCCGATGTTATCGGTTGAGGCGACGCGGATGGAATGCTGACCCTGCTTCACTTCGGCAGTTGAAAGCGCCATCGAGCCCACGCCCTTGAACGACCAGTGAGAAAGGTTCTCCATTCCGTCGAGCAGGCGCGAGTTGAGGACTTTCTTCTGCAGCAACCGGTATTCGGCGCCGTTCTTGTATACAGGCTGCATCGGCATGGCCGGAGCGGGTTGCTGGGCGCTGAGAGGCCAGGCAGTGCAGACAGCGGCGGCCGCGAGGAGAGTGATGAGAAGCTTTTTGCGGAGTAGTGTTCCGGCAGGAAGCAATTTCGATGGCGGAGAGAGTGGGATTCGAACCCATGACGCAAAGCGCAACCGGAGCATTTGTGGCGGAGAGAGTGGGATTCGAACCCACGTTAGAGTTTCCCCTAAACACGCTTTCCAAGCGTGCGCCTTCAGCCACTCGGCCATCTCTCCACGCCTTTCTCTTGAATTTACCATATGGAGGCATAGCGCCGGCTGGGGCCGATGGCTGCGTTTGCCGAGCTTCTCAGCGCCGGTTCCTGCGCGCCGTCTGCTTCACAAGTTGAGCGAGCGTGGTCCCGGCCAGTTCTCTTTCAAAGGCACGCGACGCCGCGCTGAAAACGCCCTTCAGCGAAGCCTGCAGAGCGGGCGGCAGCGTGGGCGCGTAAGCCGGTCCTTGCGGATGAATTGCCTGATGGATGTCGCGCAGCGTGATCTCGGCCGCGGTTCGCGCGAGCCTGGATCCGCCGCTCGGTCCCTTCTGGCTCACGACCAGGTCAGCCTGCTGCAACTGCGAGAACACGCGCCGCACGACTACAGGGTTCATCTTCAGTTTGCCGGCCACGTCCTCGGAGCGGTGCAGCTTGTCCGGCTGAGCGGCCAGCAGCATCAGGGCGCGCATTGCGGTTGCGAATCGCGAATTAAGGGCCATACCGTCACGCTACCATAGCCGCCGAATCGCAAAGAAGGGAAGCGCCGGTATAGCATCGAACTTTGTAACTTTTTGAGGAGCGCTATTTTGCGGATTTTGTTTGTAGGAGATGTGTTTGGCAGCGCGGGGCGGCGCATTGTGCGCGAGCACCTCGAGCACGTGATCAAGGAACGTGGCGCCGATCTGGTGATCGTAAATGCGGAGAACGCGGCGGGCGGATTTGGCGTGACTCCGGCCATTACGGATGACTTTTTCGAATGGGGCGCGCACGTGCTCACCACCGGCAACCATGTGTGGGACAAGCGGGAGCTGATCGACTACATGCAGTCGGTTCCGGCGGACAGCCATGAGCGGGCGCGGCGGATCGTTCGCCCGGCGAACTACGTTCCGGGCACTCCGGGATTTGGATTTTACGAAGGCGAACTGCCGGATGGGCAGTCGTATGCGGTGGTGAATCTGCAGGGGCGTGTGTTTATGGCGGCGACCGACGATCCGTTTCGGACCGTGGATGCGCTGCTCAAGCAGATCAAGGCCAAGGTGATTGTGGTCGACTTTCACGCCGACGCGACTTCGGAGAAGGTCGCGATGGGGTGGAATCTGGACGGGCGTGTGACGGCGGTTCTCGGACCCCATACCCACATCCCCACTGCTGACGATCGCGTGCTGCCGGGCGGTACCACCTACCAGACCGACGTAGGAATGAGCGGGCCATACAACAGCGTGATCGGCGTGGAGAAGGAGCAGGTGCTCGCCCGGTTCCTGACCGGAATGCCGGCGAAGTTCGATGCGGCCAAGCGCGACCCGCGCATGGCCGCCATTCTGATCGAATGCGACGGGAAGACGGGGCGGGCGATCTCGACGCAGCGGCTGCTGCTGGGCGAGTAAGCCGAATTACTCCGGCTGAGGCTCGTCGGCCCTTTTCTGCGGGCGGAGCAGGGGGAACAGGATTACGTCGCGGATGGATTTGGCTCCGGTGAGGACCATGGTGAGGCGGTCGATGCCGATGCCTTCGCCGGCCGTGGGCGGCATTCCG
>JBOGMA010000295.1:0-1748 GCA_050746465.1 Acidobacteriaceae bacterium | reverse complement strand
AGCGGCACGAATCGGCAGTGTCCGGCACCCACTTCACGGTGAGCTGGAATGTCCGAGCAGACGACGGGGCAACCGGCGAGAAGCGCCTCGGCAACCGGAAGGCCGAAACCCTCTGTGAGAGAAGGCGCGACCAACGCCTCGGAATTGAGGTAGCACCACTGCAACTCCGGCTCGGAAATTCCTTCGAGAAAGCGAACCTTGCCGCTGAGTCCGAAGCGGGAGACGAGTTGATGCACGCGGCTGGTTTCCGGGCCGGGAATGCCGACGATGATGAGCCGCGTCTCCGGGCTGATGCCACCGGTGCGAAGCAGGCGGTTGTAAACGCGAATGAGCAGGGGCAAGTTCTTGTTGCGGCGGTGCTGGGCGATGGAGAGCAGGAAGGGATCGTCGTGCCATCCGGGATCGGGAACACGGGCGGCGCAGCGAAGTTCCGCTTCCACCGAGTTGTAGATGCGTGCGGCTTTTCGCCATACAGAAGGTGGAGTGTACTGCCGCAGCCGGGCCCTGGTGGTAGCGGAAACGCAGGCGATGGCAGTGGCGTTCTTGAGACACTGGCGGAGGATGAGGCGGTTGAAGAGGTACTTGGGGAATCCGAAATTCATGGGAATTTCGTAGGGGTAGAGGTCATGCAGCGTCAGCACGGTAGGGCAGTGGAAGGCGCGGGCATTGACGGGAGCGGGAAAAGTGAAGTGGACCAGATCGGCGTGGAGACGCGAGGCGAGTTTTGGAAGTTCGTAGTAGTACCAGGCGTTGCGGCTCAGCGCGCCGCGCTCCAGTTCCGCAACGTGAATGGCGAGACGCGATTCACTACCCACAGCCCGCATAAAACTTTGCTGCCAGGGAGCGATGATGAAATGCAGTTCGGTAACTTCCGGCTGCAACATGAGGCATCGTGCAAGGTTGAGGGCGTGGCGCTGGAGCCCGGAGATGTTGGGCGCGAAGGAAGCGGCAGCAACAAGGACTTTCATAGGTGCGCCTCGCGAGAGTTGCGGCGAACCGGCGCTCGCTTCCAGCGAAGAATGGAGCGGGAGCGACGGCGCAGCACGGGGAGCACTTCCGCAGCGAGCAGTTTGCGAGGATCGTCCGGATGGATTGTTGACCAATGGTGGCGCGCGAGAAGGAACGCTGACGCGATTACGAATGAAAGAAACGTCAACAAGAGCGCGAGCAACAGGCGGGGCGGAAAGGCCTTCTTTTCCGGAATGCCTGGAGCATCGATGACGCTGACGGTGGGAATGTCCTTGGCCTCTTCGATGCGGGCCATTTCATACTGCTGGTTGAGGAGCTCGAACACGGCTTCTTCAACGCGCACGCGCCGGTAGAGGTCGGCGTAAGGGACGGCGAGTCTGGGAATCTGACGAAGCGGCGGATAGAGCGAATTCCTCGTTTCGGACGATAGGCCGATATCGGGGCTGCCTGCCGAATCATCGGGGCGATCAGAGGAGCCAGCCAATCCGGCAAGCTGTTTTTTGAGGCTTGCAATGCGGGCTTCCGACTGACGCACTCGGACGTTGCCATCGCCGTAGATCTGGCGCAGGGATTCCAGGCCAGACTGCTCGATGAGTAGCTGCGCCTGGAGCCGTGCTCCGGCATCGACGATGGCGCGGGTCTGTTCTTTGATGTCGATGGCGCTGCTTTTGCTTGAGAAGCGGCTCAGGTTTAATTCCGCCTGTTCAAGGCCGGCCCGAACTGAGTTGAGGCGCTGCTCAAGGAAAACGCGTTCGCGGTGAGCGGCGGAGGTGTTGGTC
>JBOGMA010000294.1:0-2124 GCA_050746465.1 Acidobacteriaceae bacterium | reverse complement strand
GCGCAGGAGTGGGCCGTCACGTTTTCCGGTCTAAAAGGCGAGCCCGACCTGCATTACAGCCTTCGCGCTTATGCCGACAAGCCATTTGCCGATATTCAGGTTTCGGTGGACAACACCACGGCGAAATCGATCGATATTGAAGCCATTCGGCCCGTTGCGGCGATGGGGACTTCCATCCTCGATCTAGGCGGACCCGCAGCATCCGACCGCATCCTTTCCGATAGCTTCAGCGAAGATCGCCCGGGCATGGAGCTCCATGATTTTGGCCACTTCTATGAGGAGACTCCCAATCTCTACCGCGCGGTGGGGACCCAGCTCGTCTACAACCGCAAGAGCGGAGAGAACTTTTTCATCGGAGCATTAACCTCCGACCGTTTCCTGACAGTCATGCGCATTCACGTTGCCGGTGATGGCAGCGGTCAGCATATATCTGCGTTTGAAGTGGATTCCACCGGAACAACGGAGCTTGAGCTGGAGAACTCGCTGCGAGCCTCGCCGCCGGAGGATCGAGTGACCTTGAGCTTGCCCTTGGCTCCGGGCGCGCAAATGGATTCAGAAAGACTGCTTTTCAGCGCCGGCAAAAATTACCACCGGGAGTTGGAGACTTATGCGCACATCATCCGGCAACTCCATCATCCGCGAATTTCCGCGCCCTCGCCGATAGGTTGGTGGAGCTGGACGGCCTACTACTTTGGCCTGAGCTCTGGCACCGCGCTGACCAATGCGGAGTGGGAAGCGCAGCACCTGAAGAAGTTCGGCTATGATTTCTTCCACATTGACGAGGGCTACCAATATGCTCGCGGCGAATACACCACGCCCAACGCGACGCTGTTTCCAAACGGGATGGCGCCGCTGGAAAAGAAGGTTGCCGGCATGGGACTGGTTCCCGGCATCTGGACCGCGCCCTTTGAAGTTTCCGAGCGCTCATGGGTCTATGAGAAGCATCCGGACTGGCTGATTCACAATGCTCAGGGGAAGCCCATTCCCGCCGGGTGGGTGAGCCGCAGGAAAGATCAGCTCTACATGCTGGATTGCACCAATCCAGGCGCCCAGAAGTATCTGTACCAGACTTATTCGACCATGGCCCGCGACTGGGGAATCCGCTACATCAAGCTGGACTTTATGGACGATAGCGCCATCGAGGGCTACTACTATCGTCCGCACACCACGGCGATGGAGGCGCAGCGGATCGGCCTGGGCATTATCCGCAAGGCAGTTGGCGAAAACGTCCTGCTCGATAAAGACGGCAGCGTGATGCTGAACCCTGTTGGTTATGTCGATTTCGGACGCATCTCGCAGGACACCGGCCACGCCTTCGCGCGTACCAAAGAAGCTGCGCCGGGCGTTGCAGCCCGCTATTACATGAACCGCAATTATTTCGTAGCCGACCCCGACGCCTTCTCGGTCTCGGAAGAAACCATAGGTGCGGAGTCACGGCGCGGCAACAGGCATCCGCTTACGCTGGACGAGGCGAAGGTCTCAATCGCGCTTTCCGCCGTTGCGGGCGGAATGTATGAGGATGGGGACGACCTGCCTATCGTTGGTTCTGAGCCGCAGCGCCTTGCCTTGCTCGAGAATCAGGACCTCATCAACATGGCGCGATTGGGCCGCGCTTCGACACCCGTCGATCTGATGACCTACTTGCCCGAAGACCAGCAGCCAAGCATCTTCATGCTGAAGGAGAGTCCGCGCCAGAGCATCCTGACGATTTTCAACTGGACGGAAAACTCGCGTACGCACAGCATCACGCCGTCCAGCCTGGGTCTGGACGGGAAAGGACCGTACACGGCGACCGGCGTCTTCAGCAAGGAGCAATTATCAAGCACGAATCCGATTGTGGTGGAGCAGCCTCCCCATTCCGTCCGCGTCCTGAAGATCATCGACACTTCGGTTCAGCCGGAAGCTCCGCAGGTTCATGCCGATCATCCCTCTTCCGCTGATACCGGACAAAGCGTCACGTTCACGGCGAGCACAAGCGATTCCGGCGCTCCTACAGTTACGTATCGGTGGGATTTTGGCGATGGGGTTTCTGCTGAAGGCCCGCAGGTAAGCCACGCCTACACTCATGGCGGCAACTACCTGGTAACGCTTCGCAGCGAGGGGATCGATGGCGTCACAGGGAAA
>JBOGMA010000293.1:0-7131 GCA_050746465.1 Acidobacteriaceae bacterium | reverse complement strand
GGTTTCGGCAGTGTGCGCACCGAAAGAGCGCGCAGTGCGCATGGCGGCAATGTACTGCTCAACAAGAGATGATTGGCGGGATGGCACTGGTTGATGATTACATGAAACGGTCGGGCGGTTGTTTCCTAAAAGAATACAAGTGATTGGTTATGTGCATGTTGGTGAAATGCGAACATCGCTCCAAGGCTTACGCGCATGTCAAGGTGGCGCGCTTAGTTGAGTGTCTGCTTGCGCTGGGAGAGCTTCGCCAGTAGATAGAGCGGACTCCGAGGGCGGCGATGGTCAGGGCGAAGGCGAAGGCGGAGATTCCGGCTACCGTTCCGGTTCGGGCGGCGTAGAGGGCGCAGGATTATCAGCAAGCTTCGCATTGCTGCTCTGGGGCGGATGGAAGCGGAGCGCCGTCGAGCGCGTATTTGGCGGGGGCGCAGCATGCTTTTGCGAGATGCACCCGGTCGGTTTGCATGGCCTTGTCTTCTTCCAGCCAGTCCAGCGTTTGCCGGAGTATTTGGGCTGCGCCGTTGTGCTGCGGCGTGACGATGCGGTAATGCATCCACTTCCCTTCGCGCCGGGCTGAGACTATGCCGGCGTTTCGGAGATAGGCGAGATGGCGGGAAATGCGGGGCTGCGGCACGCGCAGGATCTCTACGAAGTAGCAGACGCAGACCTCATGCTCTCCCATGAGGTTGAGCAGGCGAAGGCGGGTATTGTCTCCGAGCGCCTGGAAGAATCGCTGCATGTCGAACTGAGTTTTGCGGGCCATTTCTTATATATACGTCTTGACGAATATGATTGCAAGGGATATATTCACGTAAACGAATATATCGTGAGGTGAGGTATGGCTGAGATTCTTGATTCGGTTCGCTCAAAGTACGGGGCAGTGGCGCAGAGCGCGCTTTCCAGCAATGATGCAGGCGTGAAGGCCGTGGCGGAGGCTTTCGGCTACTCGGCGGAGGAGCTGACGTCGATTCCGGCAGCAGCCAATATGGGGTTGTCGTGCGGGAATCCCACGGCGACGGCCCACCTGCGGCCGGGCGAGGTGGTTGTGGACCTTGGCTCAGGCGGCGGCCTGGATGTGTTTCTGGCCGCGAAGATGGTTGGGGCGGGGGGCCGCGCCATCGGCATTGATATGACTCCGGCGATGATTGAGCGGGCGCGGGCGAATGCGGCCAGCGGCGGATACACGAACGTGGAGTTCTATCAATCCACTATCGACAGGATTCCCCTGCCGAACGCTTCGGTGGATTGCGTCATCTCAAACTGCGTTCTGAATCTTGCGCCGGATAAGCCCGCGGTGTTTCGCGAGATTGCCCGTGTGCTGAAGCCGGGCGGAAGGCTGGCGGTGAGCGATATTGCACTCAAGGGTGAACTGCCGGAAGCTATCGCCCGGAACATGGCGGCGTACGTGGGATGCATTGCCGGGGCGATCAGAATTGACGACTACCGCGCGGAGTTGCTCGCTGCCGGCTTTGAGCATGTCGAGATTGTGGACAGCGGAGCAGACCTTAACGCATACGCGAAGGTGGAGAACCAGTCAGGCTGCTGCTCCCCGGCCATGGCTGAGGGTTCCTGCTGCACATCGGCATCGAATGACGCCAGCTTGCACGCGGAGCTTTCAAATCTCCTGAGCGAGTTCGACGTAAACTCGGCAGCGGCCAGCGTGAAGGTATATGCGATCAAGCCAAAGACTGGAGTTGCCAATACTCCGGCTGCTCCCTGTTGTGGGCCGGGCTGCTGCTCATAGGAGAGGGCATGTTCAAGGTAATTTTTGCCTGCGTACACAACGCAGGCCGCTCCCAGATGGCAGCGGCATTCTTCAACCAGCTTGCAGACCCACAAAAGGCTCAGGCCATATCAGCGGGTACGGAGCCGGGTGAGCGCGTTCATCCCGAAGTGCAGACGGTGATGCGGGAAGCGGGCATCGACCTCAGCCATGCGAAACCTCGGAAGCTCACAGAGGCTTTGGCGCATGATGCGCAGCTTCTCATCACAATGGGTTGTGGCGACCAATGTCCTTATATCCCGGGCCTGCGCCGGGATGACTGGCCGCTCCATGACCCGAAGGGACTGCCCGCAGAGGAAGTCCGCACGATTCGGGATGAAGTGAAGCGTCGGGTGGAAGAGCTGGTAAACCGTGAACGACTGCGGTGATACTTGCCGTGCCGGGTGCCCGGTTTGCAGGCGGAGCTAAAGGTGTGGGGTTGAGTGTATCGCTCTCCCACCCTTCACGCAAAAACGGCGTGAAGGATGGGGCGCCCACAGATTTGTGGTGGTGCGAACAATCAATGCAGGTCCCCTTCGGCTGCGCTCAGGGCGGGCTTTCGACTCCGCTCCGCTTCGCTCAGGATGACATCGCGGGTGAGGTTGCGCTGCTTATTGGGGCGTTTGGGCGAGGGTTCGCTTGCGGCGCTGGGAGAGTTTTGCCAACAGGTAGAGTGGGATTCCGAGGGCGGCGATGGTTAGAGCGAAGGCGAAGGCGGAGATTCCGGCTACGGTTTCGCTGCGGGCGGCGTAGAGGGCGTAGATGGTGAGGGCGATGGGGCCGACGCCGAGCGCGATGGGCACCCAGTTGGGGCCGGGGATGCGGAAGGGTCGGTGGAGTGACGGCTCGGTGTGGCGGAGGACGATGAGGGCGAGGAACTCGAGGATGAGGGAGAGTCCCCAGAGGGCGATGTCGATGGTGATGAGGCGCTCAAAGGAGAAACCGAGAGCGAGCGCCCAGCAGACACCGCAGGCGAGCACGGCGACCCATGGCGATCCGTTGGGGAGGCGGCGCTTGAAGATAGCGGGCAGGAAGCCGTCTTCAGCGAGCGCGTGGGGCAGGCGGGTGTAGGAGAGGGTGAGATTGCTGAAGGTTCCGAAGTCGTCGATGACGCCGGCGATGACGACGGCGGCGGCGAGCGCGGGACCTCCGAGGGTGCGGGCGGCGTCGACCCAGGAGCCGGTGCGGAATCCGGCGGCGGGGATGCCTGCCCATGCGACGGCGGCGATGGGGATGGCGTAGGTCAGCATGATCATGACAACGGCGATGAGCACCACGCGCGGGTAGTTGCGCTGCGGGTTCTCGACTTCGTTGGCGACGGTGGTGGCGTTGTCCCAGCCCATGTAGTTCCACATGGCGACGAGGATGGCGGTGGAGAAGCCGACTCCGGCGGGATGCGCGAGCGAGGCGCGCGCGGCGGAGGGGCCGTGGGCGATGAGTCCCACATAAACGGCGATGCCGACGAGGATGACAAACGGCGAGATGGAGACGGCCCACAGCTTGATGGAACCTTCACCGACGGCGGCGGCTCCGCGAAGGTTCCAGAGCACGGCGGCGGCGACCACAGCGAGTTCGAGGGCGAGGGCGCGGTGTCCGGTTATGACGGTGGGCGCGAGGTGCTGGAGATACAGAACAAACGTGGTGGGGTAGATGGCCATGTCGAAGACGGAGGAGGCGAGCGAGAGCCACGCTTCCTGAAATCCCCAGAATGGCCCGAGAGCGCGGCGGACCCAGGCGTAAAAGCCGCCTTCTTCGGGGACGGCGGAGGCGAGTTCGCCGAGCATGAGGGCGGTGGGAAAGCTCCAGAGGAACGGCAGGATGAGGAGCAGCAGAAGCGCAGGGCCGTAGCCTCCGAAGCCGATGATGTCCTCAATGTCGTAAGGGCCTCCCGAGACCATGAAGTAGGTGGCGGCGAGCAGGGGAAGGAGCCGGAGCTTGCGCGCGCCGCGGATGGGCCGACGAGAGGATAGTGTCTCCACGTTGATTGCCTGGTTGGTGGATGGTGCTGTCATTCATCCTAATGGTCGGGAGGCGAAGCGGATGTTGTAACTTGTCCGGAGCAGCTTTCTGCCCTGCGCGCCGGTTCAGGTGGCTCGGATACGATGGAGCCATGCATGATGTAGTGGTGTATTCGCGGGTGGGATGCTGCTTGTGCGATGTGGTGAAGGAGACGCTGGCGGCGATGGAGGGGAAGGCCGATTTCCAGTGGTGCGTGGTGGATATTGATGCGGACGAGGAGTTGCGGCGGAAGTATAACGATGAGGTTCCGGTGGTGATGATTGATGGGCGGAAGGCGTTCAAGTATCGGATGACGGAGCGGGAATTTTTACGGACGCTGAAGGGGAGATGATGTTCGCCCCACCTCTGCCAAACCCACTTCTGCCGCAAAACCACCCCACGGAAGAAGACCTGTCCGTCCACCCCGTGAACAAAGACCCGTTCACGGGGACCCCGTGCGGGGACCCCGGCCAGCGCGGCAGAAATGGGGCACCCGGCACCCAGCAGCGCGACTCAGAAATTGGTGTAGCTGTGCCATTGCAGCACTCGCAGGGGTAAGCCTGCATCCAAGATTCCTGATGATTAGGCTGAAAAAGCATTTTTGGCTCGCCTTGGTCGCGTGTCTTGGGTTGGCTTTTGCCGCCGATACTGCCATCGGGCAGGACTACGGCAGTCTGCCCGACGGTCCGAACCAGACGCTGTTGCGCTTTCATCCGGGGCAGAGCACAGCGCCGGAGGAGTACAGCAGTCTGCCCGATGATCCAGGCCAGATGCTATTGCGCGGTGAGCTGTTGCGTGATGGTTCGGGGCAGGCGACGGGGCCGGCCGCAAAGCCGACGGTGGACACGACCACGGGAGTACCGCAGAGGGAGGCTACCTGGCGCAGCTTGCCAGGGGACTTCCTGCATGACCAGAAGGATTTGTGGACTTTTCCGTTGCGCCTGGCCAAAGGCCACGCGTTGATTCCGACGCTGATTGTAGTGGGAGGGACGGTGGGGCTGATCTTTGCGGACCCGCACGATGCGCCTTATTTCCGCACTCACCAGACGAACTGGGACGATTTGAATGACGTGTTTGACCCGCTGATCACCACGAGCGAGGTGATTGCGCTGCCGGCGGGACTTATGGCGGCGGGATACATCCGGCATGACAACCGGGAGGTGAACACGGCGCTTCTGGCAGCCGAAGCTTATGGCGACAGCGTGGTCATCAATCTGGCGATGAAGGCAGTGACACGACGCCAGCGGCCCTCCGATGTTGCGCCGCATGGGGACTATAGCGACACATTTTTCAACGGCGGCAAATCGCCATGGAAAGGGAGCAGCTTCCCCTCAGGTCACGCCACCGCAGTGTGGTCGGTGGCCACGGTTGTTGCCGAACGCTATCGCCATCGCGGAAAACCCTGGATTCCTATTCTGTCGTACACGCTGGCGACGGCGATCAGCTTCTCGCGCATTACCGAGTCTGCCCACTTTCCATCAGACGTGTGGCTGGGGGCGTCGCTGGGGTACACGATTGCGAAGTACCAAACGCTGACGCCGAGATGAGACAACCTTGCGCGGGTTCGCCGTTATTCCGCCGTGGATAGTTGGTGGCGGACGTCGGCGCCGCGAATCCAGAAGATTACGTCGGTGGCGATGTTGGTGGCGTGGTCGGCGATGCGCTCAAGGTTGCGCGAGATGATGATGGCCTGCAGGGCCTGGGCGGCGCATTCGGTTCGCTGCTGAATGACCTGGAGGAGGTCGGCGTGGGCGCGGCGGTTCATCTGGTCGATTTGGTCGTCCATGTTGCGGACGGATTCGGCGAGGCGGACATCGCCTTCAAGCAGCGCGCGGATGGATGTGCGGATCATGCGGGAGGCGTAGTTGCCCATGCGAAGGATGTCGACGGGGAGGTCCGCGGTTTGGTCGGCGAGCAGTGTGCGGGTGCGGAGGGCGGTGCTCATGGCCTGGTCGCCGATGCGCTCGAGGTCTCCGTTGATGCGGATGACGGCGAGGATGAAGCGGAGATCGACGGCCATGGGCTGCTCTTTGGCGAGGAGGTCGTAGGCCATTTCGTCAACCGCGCGCTGCGCGGCGTTGATGGCGTTTTCGTTTTCCTGGACGTAGTCGCAGAGAGCCGCGTCGCGCTGGATGTAAGCCTCGACGCTCGACTCGACGGCCTCTTGCGCGAGGGCGGCCATGGAGAGGAGCTTCTCTTTAAGCTCGGTAAGCTGCAGATGAAAATGAATTCGAGGCATAGACTAGCCGTCCAGGCCAGCGCGCTTCGCGCAATCGTTACGGCGACTTTTTTGGCCCTTCCGATGTTCGGGAATAGGGATGACGGGGGTACGGGACAAAATTCTTTCTCCTCCTTGCATTGTGCATGAGAATCGCCGGCGAGGCGTCAATTTTTGATGAATGAGTGCCTAGATTGAAAATCTATTTCAAGTCTTACGCCAATTTTGCTTCGGCTTGTTTGGCGGCTTCGTAAATTTGCTCGAAGGATTCGACGACATAGAGGACTTTTTGCATTTCCGATACAAGGAATTGCTGGTTGAGGACCTGGTCGAGGTTGAAGTCGCGGATTTCGGGACCGCGGCCGGTTTTTGGGCCCTCGACGACGTGGGTGGCTTCGCCGTGGGAGGAGATGAGTCCGCTGCCGTAGAGCTTGATTTCGCCCCTCTGGCGGATGACTCCGAACTCGACCGTGAACCAGAAGAGGCGACCCATGCGCTCGAGCTTGTCTTTGTCTGTAAGGGCGGCGCAGACGCGACCGTAGTGTTCGAGGAAGTCGGCGAAGACGGGGTGGGCGTGCATGGGGACGTGTCCAAAGACGTCGTGGAAGATGTCGGGCTCGGGAGTGTACTCGAGGGAGTCGCGGCCGCGAAGGTAGGTGGTGGTGGGAAATTTGCGGGCGGCGAGCATTTCGAAGAAGGCGTCAGGCGGAAGGAATCCGCTGACCGCGGTGGCATTCCAGCGGGTGCGCGGCTGGAGGCGGCGGTTGACCTCGGCGAGGTTGGGGATGGTGTCTTCGCGGAGGCCGATGACCTGGAAGCCGTCGAGGTATTCGGCACAGGCGTGCTGGGCGAGCTGTGGCATGCGGCGGCGGACGAGCTCGGCCCAGACGGAGTGCTGCTCAGGAGTGTAGGCGCACCAGTCCTGCTGGATGAGGTAGGGTTCGGCGACGGTGAGGTGGGCGGCGGCGGGGTTCATGGGGTGGTCTTCGAAAATCGTCCTCGGCAAAACTTTTGAGGATTGCACCTGTAGGTGGGATGTGTCAACTGGTAATTGGAGCTTGCGCTGTTATATCAAAACGGATATAAACGATGAGCGAAGCCTGTTCGCACCCCGTCTGGGCCGAGCTCGTCCGCCGCCGCATGCCATAGCTCGCCC
>JBOGMA010000292.1:0-3114 GCA_050746465.1 Acidobacteriaceae bacterium | reverse complement strand
GGAGCGAACATCAATGATCCCTCGGGCGCGGTGCCGAGGGTGTGGTCTACGCCGATTGCGGCGGCGGCGAGTTATCCAGCTTATTCGGCGCAACTGTACACGGGATATCAGGGAGATGCGTTTCAGGCGCATTTTTCGGGGGTATCGCCGTTCTTCAATGTGACTTCGCAGGGAACGATTCGGACGAACGGCGGGATTGCGCTGAGCACGGTGATCAATACGGGTTCGACGATGACGCTGACCGCAGCGAATAAGAATGTGATTGCGAATGCAGCGGGTGGGGCCCAGACGATTACATTGCCGAGTTGCTATACGCCGCTGGCGGACAAGGCTTCACCGACAGGGCTGGAGCTCACGATTATCAAGTCCGATACATCATCGAACGCGGTTACGCTGCAGACGGTGAGTGGGCAGCAGATCAATTATCAGGGAGCGGTGGCGAACTCGCTGGCGATTACGTCGCCGGGGAAGCGGACCCTGGTGTGCGCGCCGGACTACAACTGGTATGCCTACTGAGAATGGTGAATGCGGAGAGAGCTTGAGGGGCAACGTGGGCTGAATTATCTGCTGAGTTACGAGGAGCTGTTGCATGAGAAGGGAAACACGGAGGAGGGGCGTAAGGCGCTACGGGAGCTAGCGGAGGACCTGCTGCGGATTCGGAACCGGTCGGGGGAGCATGTGAAGCTGGTTCCGAACCGCGCGCAGTTTGAGTTTGAAGCGAGACGGGGGCGGCAGAATATTGTTCTGAAGGCGCGGCAGATGGGGATCAGCACCTGGGTTTCGGGATGGATGTTTCTGAAGACGATCACGAAAAAAGGGACGCTGACGGTGCAGGTGGCGCATACGCGGGAGGCGGCGGAGTCGCTGTTCAGGATGGTGCATCGTTTTCTGGAGGAGATGCCGGAGGAGCTTCAGAAAAGCGCGTTGCGGACTTCAAGAGCAAGCGCGCGTCAGATTATTTTTCCGAAGCTGGACA
Source organism: Acidobacteriaceae bacterium (assembly GCA_050746465.1). Taxonomy (GTDB): domain Bacteria; phylum Acidobacteriota; class Terriglobia; order Terriglobales; family Acidobacteriaceae; genus Silvibacterium. The sequence continues at coordinate 2,138 of JBOGMA010000292.1, read as the reverse complement.
GCGAGTACCGGGTGGTGAGCGCAGGCAATATGGGTGCGGGGCGTGGGTTGACGATAAATAACCTGCACTGCTCGGAGGTGGCGCGGTGGCCGGGGGATGCGGCGGAGACGCTGCAGGGGCTGCGGGCGGCCATGCCTCCGACGGGGGAGTTGGTGCTGGAGTCGACGCCGATGGGGGCGGGAGGATGCTTTTGGCGGGAGTGGCAGGAGGCCGGGAACACGGGGATGGTTCAGCACTTCTTCCCGTGGTGGTGGGAAGAGACCTACGTGGACCTGGCGGTGGACGAGGAGACGTTGAGCGATGACGAACGCAAGCTGAGGCTGGAGCATGGATTGACCTGCGCGCAGATTGGATACCGCAGGCATTTGCTGGCGAGCTTTCGCGGACTGGCGAAGCAGGAGTATGCAGAAAATGCGAATGAATGCTTTTTGGCGAGCGGCGAGTGCGCGTTTGAGCGGGATGTGATTGACCGGCGCATTGCCCAGTTGGAGAGGCCGATTGCAGAGCGGATGAACGGGCAGTTGCAAATATGGTTAGGACCGGTTGCGGCGCGCAAGTACCTGGTGGCGGTGGATCCGGCGGGAGGCGGTTCGGAGGGGGACTATTCGGCGGCGCAGGTGATTGATGTGGAGACGGCGTGGCAATGCGCGGAATTGCGGTGCAAGGCGGGTCCATATGAGCTGGCAGAGGAAGTGATCAAGCTGGCGATGGAGTACAACGGGGCTGAGGTGGCGGTGGAGCGGAACAATCACGGGGCGGCGGTGCTGGCGCATTTGACAACGGCTGAGTATCCCAATATTTGGGAGCAAGGGGACCAGCAGGGATGGCTGACTTCGACGCTGACGCGGCCCAGGATGATTGGGGATCTGGACGCGGCGCTGGTGGAGTCGCCGGAGAGATTCAACAGCGAGCGGTTGTTGCGGGAGTGCCGGACGTTTGTGCGGCAACGCAACGGCAAGATGGCGGCGCAGAGCGGGGAGCATGATGATTGCGTGATGGCGATGGCTATAGCGTTGCAGGTGCGAGCAGAGTTGGTTTCGAAAGGGAAGAAGCGAGTGAAGGCCGCGTAGTATTTTAGGAACAGCAAAGTAGATGCGAGGGGATGATTGGCTGTTTTGGCGGTTCAGCAGATTCGGAGAATGCGGGGCGGGGCTCAGGGGCATTTGATGCTGGGCGCGGACGGCCATGCTTATGTGGTGAAATTCCAGAATAATCCGCAGCATTTGCGGGTGCTGGCGAATGAGCTGATGGCTACGAAGCTGGCGGCGGCGATTGGGCTGACGGCTCCGGCGTGCGATGTGGTGGAGGTTACGGAGTGGCTGATTGAGAATACCGCGGAGCTTGACCTGGAGTTTGGTTCGCAGCGGGAGCGGTGCCGGGCGGGGCACTGCTTCGGGTCAAGGCTGGTGGGCGGTCTGATGCCGGGGCATCTGGTGGATTATCTGCCGGAGGAGCAGTTGGTTGAGGTGCGGAACCTGGAGGAGTTTGCGGGGATTCTGACGCTGGACAAGTGGACGTGCAATACCAACGGGCGGCAGGCGGTGTTCTCGCGCAAGCGGCGGGAGAAAAGATATACGGCCACGTTCATCGACTACGGTTATTGCTTCAACGCGGGGGAGTGGGTGTTTCGCGATGCACCACTGCGGGGCGTGTATGCGCGGAATGCGGTTTATCGGGGCGTGACGGGATGGGCGGATTTTGAGCCGTGGTTGAGCCGGATCGAGGAGCTCGCGCCGGAGACGGTGTGGGCGATTGCGGAGACGGTTCCGCCGGAGTGGTACGGCGGCGATGCTTCCACCCTTGAAGCGCTGGTGGAGCAATTGCTCAAACGGCGGTCACGGGTGAGGGAATTGATTGATGGATTCCGGGAATCTTCGCGGGAGCCGTTTCCGAATTGGGGGAAAGGGAAAGAAAAGGCGGGGGCGGAGCAGTTTGTCGAGGCAAAATGGAACGATGAACTGAAAAGTGGGAGGGTGATGTAACTTGCCGGGCGAGGCGATGACGGTGATGCGAGTTGAGCAACCGGAGGTTGCGGATTGCGGTGCGGACGATGAAAGTGCAGTGCATGCATGGAAGATTCTCCACAGAGCACATGGGGTTCCAGCTATAGCGGTTCTCCAGTTGGTGTAGAGGGAACG
>JBOGMA010000291.1:0-4358 GCA_050746465.1 Acidobacteriaceae bacterium | reverse complement strand
GGGTGGGGATTTGCGTTCGGCGCATTTGCGGATGGCGGCTGTTCCGCTGACCGGGCGAGTGGGGCTGGCTCACGCGGCATTCCATGCCGTGATCACGCAGCGGAGCTGCAGTATTGAGATGGGGAAGCGGAGACTGCCGTTTCCGATTTATGAAGACGCTGTCGAGGTGGTGTGCCGGCCGTCGGAGGAATTTTTGTGCAAGACTCCGCTGCTGGTGGAGGCGGATGGGGAAGTGCTTGGGATGGAGCGGGCGGTTTTTAGGATGGCCAAGAAGCGGTTGCGACTGCTTTGGCCGCACTGACGAGAGGTGCGGGCCCACCAGACGGTCTTTGCCGGATAGCGGCGAAAGTGGGCGTCGCCGCTGAGGGTTAGCTAAGGCAAGAACATTCCCGCCTATCTAGGCTTGGTCGCGGATTTGTCTTGCTTTTTTCTGCTGGCGATCAATTTTTTGCGCTCACCTGCCGGCAGGGCGAGCGCCTCACGGGTGCGCTTGGGGAGCTTGGCAAAAGTAATTTGGTGCGCGTTGCGGAGGAGTTCCTGAAGTTCCGCGGATGGGAATACGTCATAGCGCTCAATTGCGACCCAGAAGATCCGTGCCATGTATGGAGCCGGGAAGACGCCTTGGGTTTCCAGAAGTTCGTGGTAGCGCTCCGGGCCAGCGGAGAACGAGACGACGCCTCTGCTGTCGCCGCCGAGATTCGCGAGCGCGAACATTTTGCCGCCGATGTTTTTGTCGCCTACCCAGAAGACGAGATTGTCGCCCCACTGCATCGTCTCCTCTACATGAGGCAGCGAGAGGAGGAACTTACGCAGAGATTCGACGGTCATTTTTGGGCGACGAGGAAAACTCGCTGCGCTTGCGGCTGTAGAAGAAGTAGACGAACAGCCCGATGATGAGCCAGAGGAAGAACCGTATCCAGGTGAGGATGGGCAGGCCGGTCATCAGCAGTCCGCAAAACAGAATGCTCAGGATGGGAAGGGTCGGACCGCCGGGGCAGCGGAATCCGCGATGGCGGTCAGGATCTTTGTAGCGCAGGACGAGCACCCCGGCGGAGACAAGCACGAATGCGAAGAGCGTGCCGATGTTGGTGAGGTCGGAAAGCGTGCCGATGTCGAGCAGGCCGGCGGGGACGCCAACGACGAATCCTGCGACCCAAGTGGAGACGTTGGGCGTGCGAAAGCGCGGGTGAACTTTGGAGAAGACTTTGGGCAGCAGGCGGTCGCGGGACATGGCGAACCAGACGCGGGCCTGTCCGATCTGGAAGACGAGGATGGAGGAGATCATCCCGAGCATGGCTCCGACGATGACGGCGAGATGCGTATAGTGCAGCATCGCGTTGGGATGCTTGAGGTAGACCTTCTTCATGGTGTTGACGACGGGGGCGGCATCGTCAACAAGCTTGCTCCAGGGAATGAGGCCGGTGAGCACGACGGCGACGCCGATGTAAAGGATGGTGCAGATGATGAGCGTGGCGATGATGCCGATGGGGACGTCGCGCTGCGGGTTGCGGCACTCTTCGGCGGCTGTGGAGATGGAATCGAAGCCGATGTAGGTGAAGAAGATGATGGAGCCGCCGGTGAGGACTCCCGACCAGCCGTTGGGATAAAAGGGGTGCCAGTTGGAGGGGTGAATGTATTCCGAGCCGATGGCGATGAACAGCAGGATGGCTGAAATTTTCAGCAGCACCATGATGTTGTTGGCGTTGGCGGACTCGCGAATGCCGCGCACCAACACCATGGTGAGCAGCATGACGATGAGGAAAGCGGGAATGTTAAAGCCGAAGTGCCAGCCTGGGGCGTAAAGCACGTGCCCTTGAAAATCAGACAGGCCCGATGGGAGATAGGCTGGGGAAATCCATCGCAGCGGCGGGCGAATACCGAACCAATCCAGAAAAGCGACGGCGTGTCCGGCAAAGCCGACTGAGACGGCCATGTTGGAGAAGGCGTATTCGAGGATGAGATCCCAGCCGATGATCCAGGCGATCAACTCGCCCATGGTGGCGTAGGTATAGGTGTAGGCCGAGCCGGCGATGGGGATCATGGACGCTAGCTCGGCATAGCAGAGGCCGGTGAAGGCACAAACAATTGCAACCAACACCATGGAAACCGCAAGCGCTGGACCGGCGCCGGGGCGTCCGGCCATGGCCGTGTGGCGGACCACGTAATCGAGCAGCGGAGTATTCAGAATCGAAGAGGTGTCGAACTTTTCGCCGGCCAGCGCCGTTCCGATGACGGTAAAGATACCGGAGCCGATGACGGCTCCGATGCCCAGCGACGTGAGGGAAAGCGGCCCGAGGGTCTTGCGCAGCTTGTTCTCGGGTTGCTCCGACTCGGCAATGAGCTTGTCGATGGACTTACAGGCAAAGACCTGGCGTGGCAGAATTCCGCTCCTCTATGGGAAAAATACGATAAGGGGAGTTTACTCCGCGGACTTGCCGTCCAGGCAACTGCTTCCCACCCCGCCTCGCGAAAGCCACGCGCGTCGGGGACCCCGGTTCGCGTGGCCGCTCCCGATGGTCGCGGAAAAAGCGGCTGAGATGCTGCGATGCGGCAGAAACAATCGCCCCACGAATCCGATGGTTCGGTGGGGCGATTCCCTAGCGCTTGTTTTGGCCGCGTACCAACTTCTTGACTTTCTTTTTGCTGGAGCCGCGCGGAGTGGTGCGGGCGGCCTTGGGAGCGGCCTTTTTGCGCGCTGTACGCTTTACTTTCTTGCGTTCCGCTTTGTCTTCAATCGACTTCGTATTTGCCATTGGTTTCCTTATCTTTTGATCTTTTGTGGAGCGCGATAGCAGGATTAGAGCCGCTCAAGCTGGGCGAATTTTTCCACCAGCTTTTTCACTCCGAACTTTGAAAATTGTACCGTAATCTTCGCGTCTTCCCCATCGCCTTCGCGGCGGAAGACGACGCCTTCACCATATTTGGGGTGACGAACGCGCTGGCCGCTCTTGATTCCCGTGGAGCCGGTGTGCTTGGGAATGTCCATTTTGGGGCGTTTGGGAACGGCGGCTCCGCGGGACGAGAAGAAGCGGGCGATGTTGTCGATGGAGTCGGGGGACTTTGGCGCACGGCTTTGGGGCGAAGAGAAACGCGGGCGCTGGTCTTCGTCTTCGTAGCCGTAGTGGCGGGTTGAAGTCTCGTCGCCATAGCCGTAGCGGGCGCGCTCGACCGCAGCGGGCGTGGTTCCGCCGACGGGCTCAAGCAGGTGCGCGGGAATTTCCTCGAGGAAGCGCGAGGGCAGGCTGGCTTCAGGCGAATCGTTCCCATAGCGACGGCGATAGCGGGCGCGCGTCACTGTGAGGGAGTTCATGGCGCGTGTGAGGCCCACATAACAGAGGCGACGTTCTTCTTCCATTTGGCTTGGGTCGTTGAGCGTGCGCGAGTGCGGGAACAGGCCCTCCTCCAGCCCGGCCAGCACAACAAACGAAAACTCAAGTCCCTTGGCAGCGTGCAGCGTCATCAGAGTTACTCGCGAATCGGGCTCGTACTGATCTGTGTCGCTGACCAGCGCCGCGTGGTCGAGAAATTCGGCGAGAGTTTCTCCGCGTTCCTCCGCATCCTGCGCGGCGTTGGCTAGTTCCTTCAGGTTCTCGATGCGAGAGAAGGCTTCGGGCGTTCCTTCTTCTTCGAGCGAGCGGATGTATCCGGTTCGGTCGATGAGGAACTTGATCAGTTCGGGCAGAGTGGCGGCGTCACCTGGCTTACGGAAGGCTGGTTTCTCTTCTTGTTCAGATTTTTTGGGCGCGGCGTGGGGGACCGCGGGCTCGTCGTCAAAAGGATTGAAGGAAGTGGCGTCGATGGCTGATTCGTGCGAGAGGGAGAGCGAAGGCTGAGTTGCGTTGCCGAAGTCGAAGCTGGTGTCCGGTTCTTCTGCCGCTGCGCCATCGGCAGCCGAGGCGGCTACGTCGAAGCTGGTGTCGGCGTCTGTTCCCGCTACGTCTGCAGCGAGTTTATCGGCGAAATTCGGCTCCAGCAGGGCGCGTGCATCTTCGATGATGCGGCGGAAGCCGTCGAGCGCAATGAGCGCGCGCGAGGGAAGGAGTTTTTCGCGCAGAGCGCGACCGATGGCGTTCCAGGTGCTGGTGCCGGCTCCGAGAGCGATGCGCTCCAGCGTTTCCAAAGTGGTTTTGCCGATGCCTCGCGTGGGCGTGTTGATGATGCGCTGGAGCGCGATGGAGTCATTCTGGTTCTGGACGAGCTTGAGGTAGCTGAGGAGGTCTTTGATTTCAGCGCGCTCGTAGAAAGAGAAGCCGCCGACCATGGTGTACTTGATTCCGTAACGACGCATTGCTTCTTCAATCAGGCGCGATTGCGAGTTGGTGCGGTAGAGCACGGCCGCGCGCGGGTTTTCTTCTTCC
>JBOGMA010000290.1:0-21658 GCA_050746465.1 Acidobacteriaceae bacterium | reverse complement strand
GTGTATACCGCGCCTTTGCGTTCGGCAGGCGCTAAATGCGACACCGGGGGCGGCAGAAGTGGTTGCTGAAGGCCGCGCATGGTCTGTATCGCCCTCGAGGAATCTGCCATGGCTAAGTGTAAACCGATATGTTGCCCCGGATTCAATATCGGTGTCGCCTCGCTAACTCTCTGCTTTCCTACAAAGGGAATTTAGGATTGTGCGTGTCTTTTTGCCTCAACTCTCTCCGCCGTTTAGGATGGGGGTAGTGGGATTGGCTCGGGTTGGCTGGGGTTTGGGCTGGCTGAGGTCTTCTCTGCGGCGTTGTTGCTAGCAATTCTCTGAAACTTTCTTTTATGTCTACTATCCAAACATCAGGCAGTACCGAGCAGGTGCATCCCGACGTTCTGCTGGTTGAGCGGGCTAAGGGCGGCGATGTTTCGGCCTTTGAGAAGCTGGTGCGGCAGTACGATCGGCAGGTTTTTCGGATTGCCAACCACATTACTCAGAATCGCGAGGATGCGGAGGATGTGGTTCAGGACGCCTTTTTGAAGGCGTATGAGAAGCTGGACCAGTTCCAGGGCAACTCGAAGTTTTATACCTGGCTGGTGCGGATTGCGGTGAACGAAAGCCTGATGCGGCTGAGGAAACGGCGCACGGGCAAGATGGTGTCGATTGACGAGGACGTGCAGACGGACGAGGGGTCGATGCCGCGGGACCTGGCGGATTGGTCGCCTGATCCCGAGTCGCTGTACGGGCAGTCGGAGATGGGCGAGATTCTGAAGAAGGTGATTCAGGGTCTGCCACAGGGGTTCAGAGTGGTGTTTGTTTTGCGCGACGTGGAAGGGCTTTCGACGGAAGAGACGGCGGAGACGCTGGGGCTGAGCGTGCCTGCGGTGAAGTCGAGGCTGCTGCGGGCTCGGCTGCAATTAAGAGAACGGTTGAGCAAGTACTTCCGGAAAAACGGCAAAACGGGTGGTGCGAAGTGACGTGCACGGAATTTCTGGCGCAACTGGACGAGTTAATTGATGACGAAGTGGGCGTTGCATTGCGGGCTGATCTGGAAGCGCATTTGCGGGAGTGCGACCATTGCGTAATTACGCTGAATACGACTCGCAAGACGATTGAGATTTATCGCAAGCATGAGCTGTATGAGCTTCCTGAAGAAATTCGGTTGAGGCTGGAGTCGGCGATTCTGGCTAAGTGCAGGAAGTGCTAAAAGCAGGGATCAGGGCTGTGATGCTGGAATTTGGGGAAAGGCTCAGGATTCGTTCTGGGCCTTTTGGTTTTTTGGGGCGAGGGATGGGTGGTTGCTGAAAGTCGGCGAGTGTTGGAGCTACCGGCAAAAATGCAGGTCCTTCGACTTCATTTGGCGCATTCGCGCCAAATTCCGCTCAGGATGACAAATCTTGAGGCCGCTCAGGATGACAAATCTTGAAGCTGCTCAGGATGGACAAAGCTTAATTCCGCTCAGGATGACGAATCTTAAAGCCGCTCAGGATGACAAATCTTGAACCCGCTCAGGATGACCATCAAAGTTGAGCGGCGCTATTGCGGGCTGCCGTAGTTGTGGGTGTGGGCGGAGTGGATGGGGTCGTGGAGCCAATTTTGCAGGCGTTCTCCGTTGAGTTCGAGACGGACGAGGTCGAGTTCGTGGCCGTCGTAATCGGCGATGAACATGCGCATCCAGGATCCATGGGGCTGGACGTAGATGACGTCCTGCTGGCCGTTGGCTTCGTGGTCGGTGACGAAGGGCTGCCACTCGCTGCCTAGTTTTTCGCGCATGAGGCGGCTGAGGTCGTCGTCTTTGTCGAGGGTGAGATGGTCGAACTCGGCGATGTGCATGCCTTTGACACCTCCGCGGGAGGCTCCCCAGGCGCAGATGCTGACGAAGCCCATCATGGGCACGCGCTGAGCGTGAACATCGTACCGGTGTTCGATGGTGGAGACTACGCTGTCGAAGTCGTGGCCGGAGGCGCATCCGATGGCGGGCGACAGGGTGAGCAGGGCGATGGCGCAGAGCGCTGGGATTTTCATTTGGCGGCTCCGGGTGCGCTGTTGGCGCGGGTCTTTAATTTGGGAATACCGAAGTTTCCGCCCATGGCGGAGAGGTCGTTGAGGTTGATGGGACCGGAGATGTAGACGAAGTCGAGTTCCTGCGGCTCGGCGCTGAGGATGAACATGCCGAGGATTTCGCCGCCTTCGGTTTTCATATAAATGTCGGAGTTGCCGGAGCCATCTTTGGAGTGGTCCTTGACCATGGGGGTCCAGGCGGAGTTTTGGAACTGGCGGCGGATGGCTTCCACGTCGGCGGCGGTGTACTCGCCGGGCTCGCTGAATTCGTAGGTGCGGACGTAGACGCCGTTAAGTTTTTCGATCATGTTGCGGACCGCGGCGTCTTTCTCCTTGTCCATGAAGTGGCTGGCGAAGGCAAGCATTTGGCGGTTGAGATCGACTTCGGTGTAGTTGCTGGCTCGGGCGGCGAGTTTCTTTTGCAGGGTTACGGGGAAGTGGGAGTTGTCCTGCGCGAGCGCGGCGGCGCTGGTGAGCAGGGCGACGATGAGTGAAATTGCGATGTGTTTTGCTTTCATGGCTGGGCTTCCTTTGCGGGGTGCTGGAGATTTTGTTGGAGGATGGTGTCGAGTGTCGAACTGGTGATGCGCATGGCGAGGATCACCTGCGCGCGGGCGCGTTCTCCGGCGATGCGCTGCTGGCGTTGGTGCTGCCAGAGGCCGGCGACGAGGAGGACAGCGGCGATGAGGACGGCGGCCAGGCCGGAGCGCCAGTGCAGGAACAGAACGGGGCGGGATTCGCGGCGGTAGAGCAACGTCCTTTTAAGGCGTAGGTCCTGGGCTCCCTGATTTGTAACTCTGGCGAGCACTTTTTCAGCGAAGTCCGGGGGTGCGGGTCTGGCGGCGAGGCTTTCGCGGAGGTCGCGTTCCAGGTCATCGAATTGGTTGTGGTGGTCAGCCACGGATGTACTCCTTTAAGGTTCGTTCGGCTTTGTTGCGCAGCAGATCCAGGCCGCGGTGGAGATGACTTCTGACGGTGGCGATGGGCATCTGCAGCTCGATGGCGATGTCTTCCGGCTCCATGTCTTCCTGGTAGCGAAGGATGATGACGGTTCGCTGCTGCGGCGGCAGAGAGAAGAGCAGGCTTTCGATGCGGTTCATGAGCGGGGAGGGTGCGGATGGGGTAGGCGCGGGCAGGAGGTCTTCGTCGCACTCGTTTTGAGTTGGGGCGGGGCGGACGGCGCGGCGGCGGAGAGCGTCAGTGGCTCGGTGGCAGGTGACGCGGCGCAGCCAGGCTGTGACATGTTGCTCGGATTCGAGGCGCGGGAGGGTTCGGTGGAGTTCGAGGAAGACGTCCTGCGCGACTTCTTCGGCGGCTCCGGTGTCGCCGAGGATGCGAAAGGCGATGGAGTAGACGCGGGCCTGGTGGCGATTGAGCGCGTGGGCGAATTGCTCGGTGGGCGGGGTCAACGGGCGTCCTCTGCCCGTATATACGCAAATGGTGGAGGGAAATGATGCAGTTTTTTTCAGGGATCAGGGCTCAGGGATCAGGGCTCAGGGCTCGGGGGTCAGGGCTCAGGGCACAGGGATCAGGGCTTAGGGCCTGGATCAATTCGCTGCAGAGGAACACGGAGAGCACAGAGAAAAGCAGGTCCTTCGACTCGCTTCGCTCGCCCAGGATGACATTTTCATTTCGATTTGCGCTTTGATGAGCTTTAGTTCCAGTGCTTGAAATGGCTCCAGTTTTGCTGCAAGTTGATGCGGATTCCCATGCAGAGGTAGATGGGGGTGTTTTCTTCGCCCATTCCGTATTTGGAGCTGTATGGGAAGGCGTAGTAGGACGTGCAGTATTTCTTCATATCCCGCTCGTTCGATTCCAGAGCGACGAAGTTGGTGTACTGCTTGGTGCCGGGGCCCCAGTACCAGTAGTTCTGGTGGCCGGAGATGGCGTGCGGTAGTCCATATTTTGGGCCGAAGAGGTCGACGGCTCCGGCTTCGCCGTAGTTGCCGGCGAAGATGCCGGTTTGGGCGCGTTGATCGGGAGGGAGCGAGTTGTAGATGGCGGCGATTTTGGAGACCATCTTAGGCCAGCCGAACTGGTCGGCAATGGTCTGGGGTAGCAGGCTTTGCTCGTGGGTCTCGATCTTCTTCGGCATGAACCCGATGGTCTTGGCGTAGGCGAGGTAGTTTTCCGGCGAGAGCATCCAGGTGCTGACGGGCACGAAGGCGGCCATGGCGAGGATGACGATGGTGAGGATTCCGGCGCGGAGGGTGGTTCTTAGGGCCGGTTTGTGGATGCGGCTGAGCCAGCCTGCGATGGCGACAGAGCCGGCGGCGAGCATCAGGGGGTAGGCGGGGAAGATGTAGTATTCCTTGCCATGCATGAGTTCCATCATCACGAAGAAGACGACGAAGGTGAGGCCGAGGACGCGCCAGCGGCGGGTCCATAGGGTCCAGAGAATGCCGATGAGCCAGACGGGGAAGAGGATGGGGTGGAGGTCGAGGATTTGGCGGGCGATGAAGGCACCGGGGCCGAGGATGATGTTCTTGTGGGCGCGGCGGACGTTTTCGAGGTCTTCAAGCGTGGGGAAGTGGTGGCGGATTTGCCAGATGAGGTTGGGCGCGAAGAGGGCGAAGGCGAGGGCGATGCCGATCCATATCCAGGGCTTGAGGAACTCGCGGCGATGGCGCGTGAGTAGCAAGGCGATGACGACCGCGAGGGCAAAGAAGGCGGCGGAGTGTTTGTTTTCGAGGCCGAGCCCGATGGCGGCTCCGAAGACGATCCAGAGGCGTGAGTTGCCGGTGCGGAGGAAGCGGGCGACGGCCCAGGCTCCGGCCATCCAGAAGAGCGGCTCGAAGGCGTTCATGGAGAGAAAGCTGTCCATGACGAGGAAGCCGGGGCAAAGCAGGACAGCGATTCCGGTGAGCCACTGGGCGTAGCGGCGGCCTCCCAGTTCGCGGGCGATGAGGATGGAGAGGGCGACGAGGGCGGTTCCGGCAAGCGCGGGCAGAATGCGGAGGGCGGCGAGCGAGCCTCCCAGGGCGAGGGCGATGCGGGCGTAGACGGCGACGAGCGGGGCGCAGTCGACGTATCCGAAGGCGAGATGGCGGCCGAGATCGAGGTAGTAGAGTTCGTCGCGGAAATAGCCGTAGCGCTGGACGCTGGTGAAGATGTGGAGGAGGAGCTTGGCCGCGCAGAGCACCGCGATGGCGAGCCATTCGACGCGGGGGAGGGTGATCTGTGCTGTGGCTCGCTGAGGCTGCGAGACGGCGGATTGGGCCATGCGGTTCCTCTTTTCAGAGGATTGTACGGCGGGGAGTGGAGGGAAGTTCCGTGGGGCGGGCCTTCTATACCCGAGTCTCAAGAGAGATGAGAACGCAAAAAGGGGTTGTTTCGATTGCATTACGATCCATTACAATGCAAGAGTGAGGTTCCATGGCAACCGCGAAACGCAAATCCAAGGTTTACACCATCAGTCTTCCGCCTGATCTGGCGAAGCAAGCCGAGTCGATAGCGAAAAGCGAGAGCAGGACAATGAGCGAAGTTTTTCGGGAGGGGATACGTAGCCTTCGGCGCGAGCAGGTCAGAAATCAACTTCAGAAACTAGGGGAGTATGCAGCGACGCGGAACCCGCACGGGTACACGGAAGAAGATATTCCGCGGCTTATTAAGGAAGTGCGGGCTGAGATGGCGGCTGAACGCAAGACCCGTGCCGCTGGATGATTGTCGTCCTCGATACCAATGTCTGCGTCTCAGCGTTTCACTTCTTTTTGAAGCGAGGCACGCCTGTTCTTGCAGTGGAGAAAGCTGCCGGTTGGAAGTTGCGCCAACCCATCATGCCTATTGCGCACGAAGGAAGGGCACCCATTCGTGCAGTCCGGAGCGAAAATGCAGGTCCCTCGGCTTCGCTTCGCTGCGCTCGGGATGACAACTCAGGAAAAGTAGGCTTTCCCGGCACGGTTTGACCCGGTTTCGGTGCGCGCTTACACTCGGATTGACCCTTCCCGAATGTTGATTTGCGGTCTTTTCTGATGTTTCCTATGCGGTTTTCGTTTAAGTTCTCTCGTCGATATTTTGTTCCCTTTGTGATGGCTGCGCTGGTGGCGGTTCCGGTGGCCCGCGCGCAGAAGCAGGCGCAGTTGCCGAGTGGGCAGTTGCCTCCAGCGCCTAAGGCTCCGGCGGTGATTGACGCGGCGGGGCCGTCGTTCAGTTTGCAGACGAGCGAGGCGCTGTTTGACATTGCCGTGGCGCTGAATGCGTGCGGGTATGAGAACGGGCTGGCGGATTCGAGCCCGATCCGGCTGCATGTTCGGGAGCAGGTGAACAAGGCTACGGAAGCGTCGGCGCAGGCTAGGAATGATCGCGATGCGCTTTGCCTGTTTGTTGACCAGCATCATCTGGCGGAAGCGAGCCGGGACCTCGCTCAGTATGTTTCGCTGGCGCTGTATGTGACGCCTCCTCCGGCGCTTGCGCCGAGCGTGGATGAGGTGGACATGCCTCCGGACTCGACGACGGTGGAGGGGATTCTGCCGCTGATTCGGAAGTTCGCCCAGGATATTGAACTGCATGTGATCTGGGTGTCGAACCGTGCGGCGTACGACACGATGGTGGACCGGCTGCACGATCCGCTGACGAAGATGATTGTGGACACGAACGTGTACCTGAAGATGCCGGCGAGCACGTATAACACGCGGCGCTTTCTGGTGGTGTTGGCTCCGATGCTTTCTCCGGCGCAGACGAATGCGCGAATTTACGGGAGCAACTATATAGCGGTGGCATCGCCGGCGAAGGACGAGACGCTGCACATGCAGGAGGTTCGGCACACGTATCTGCACTACGAGATTGAGCCGCTGATTTATGCGCGATCGGGGGCGATTGAGCGGCTGGAGCCGTTTTTGAAGGTGGTTCAGGACGCTCCGATTGATTACCGCTACCGAGCGGACATTACGTCGCTGGTGGTGGAGTGTTTGATTCGGGCGATTGAGGCTCGGACGATGGACACGGGTGTGGACCTGAAGCCGATTCCGGCGAACATTGCGCGTATTGATCTGGACCAGGCGTACCGGGCGCACAACGCGGCGATGGCGAAGGACGGGGCGATTCGGCAGCAATCGGTGAACCAGTCGATGTCGGCGGGGTTTGTGCTGACGGAGTACTTCTATAAGCAGTTGATTGCGTTTGAGAAGACTCCGGTGAGCTTGAAGGACACGATCGGGCAGATGGTGTACGGGATGGATGTTCCGCAGGAAGTCGGCCATGTGAAGCACGTGGACTTTACACCGCAGGGGACGTCGGATGTGGTGCAGGAAGCTCCAATACGGCCGACGGGGCTGGACCTGGCGGAAATGGATGTGGAGAAGGGCGACGGGCCGGGCGCGGCGGCGCTGGCGCAGAAGGCGCTGAAGCAGCATGATGCGGACCCGGCGCGGGCGTACTTTATTCTGGCGCGCGCGGACCTGATGAACGGCAAGATGCAGGACGCGCAGGGGGCTTTCCAGCAATCGGTGAAGCTGGGGCATGATGCGCGGCTGCTGGCGTGGTCGCACATTTACCTGGGTCGGATTGCGGATGTGCAGCAGGAGCGGGAGCAGGCTATTTCGGAGTACAAGCTGGCGCTGGCGGCGAGGGATGGTCAGCCGGATACGAAGGAAGCGGCGCAGAGCGGGCTGAAGAAGCCGTTTACGCTGCCGGGGGAGCCTGCTCCGGATGATTCGGTTGGTCCTCAGGCGTATGCCGGTCCGGGTGCGGACACCGGGGCACAGGCGGGGCAGTCTAATGAGCAGGGGGCGCAGCCGCAGTAAGCACGAGATGGAAGTGCAGGTCCCTCCGCTTCGGTCGGGATGACAAAATTTGTATTTGTCTCAGGTGCAATAAAGTTGATTCCGCTCTAATTGCAGGAGATGCGAGGGGGACGGCAGCCTTGAAGGAGAAACCGGGGGACGGGATCGAGGCGCTGCTTGGGCACAGGTTTCGCCAGCCGGAGCTGTTGCGGCGGGCGCTGACGCATCGCTCGCTTGCTTATGAGAAGAAGCTGGCGGAGCCGGATGGGGCGGCGGCGAATGATCCGCGGGCGGATAATGAACAACTTGAGTTTCTGGGCGACGCGGTGCTGGGGTTCCTGGTGGCGGAGGACTTGTGCGGCCGGTATCCGGAGCTGCACGAAGGGGAGCTGACGAGGCTGCGTTCGGAGTTGGTGAGCCGGAAGCATCTGGGGCAGGTGGCGGGCCGGCTGAACCTGGGCGCGCACATGCTGATGGGGCGCGGAGAAGAGCGCAGCGGCGGGCGCAAGAAGGCCGCGCTGCTGGCCAACTGCATCGAAGCGGTGATGGCGGCGCTGTATCTGGACGGCGGGATTGAGGTGGCACGGAATTTTGTGCTGCGGGAGATTGTGGAGCCTTCGGCTCCGGGGCTTCGCGACCAGATGCGGGGCGGAGCGGGGATTGCGGACCACAAATCGGCGCTGCAGGAGTTGTTGCAGGCTCGGAACCACAGCCAGCCGGAGTATGCGGTAAAAGCGGAGAGCGGGCCGGACCATCGGAAGCGGTTTCTGGTGGAAGTGTTTGCGCGGGAGAATGGTGTGCGAGGCAAGGCGCTGGCCAAGGGGATTGGCAGCACGAAGAAGCATGCCGAACAGGAAGCGGCGCGGCGGGCGATTGCGCGGCTGCGTTCTGCGAAGGAGAGCCGGTCTTGAGCGAACCTGCCAGAGCGGCGCAGGAAGGGGTCGGCACGGTTGAGCCGGCACTTTCGACGCGGAAGGTGGGTCACTTTGCGGTTCTTTCGCTGCTGGAGAGCGTGCGATCGCTGGCGTTTCTGCTGGTGATTGCGATTTTCGTGATCACGTTTATCAGCCAGCCGTTCCGGATTCCTTCGGCTTCAATGGAGCGGACGCTGCTGGTGGGGGATTTCCTGCTGGTGAACAAGGCGGCTTACGGGCCAGCCGGGGATTTTGGATGGCTGCTGCCGTACCAGAAGGTGAAGCCGGGAGACATTGTTGTTTTCTACTTTCCGCTGAACCCTTCGGAGCATGTGGTGAAGCGGGTGATCGGGGTTCCGGGGGACCGGATTCATTTGATCAACGGAGTGGTTTACCGCAATGGGCAGGCGCTGAATGCGTCTTATGTTTTGCGGGTACCGGCGTGGCCGGACAGTTTTCGCGACAATTTCCCGACGGATACGTACACGGATCCGGGAGTGGATGTTCACTGGTGGGAGCAGATGCGGAAATACGAGAGCGGGAGCGATCTGGTGGTTCCGGCGGGGGAGTATTTTGTGCTGGGCGACAACCGGAACGACAGCCGCGACAGCCGCTACTGGGGATTTGTGCCCGTCGGGAATATTGTAGGGCGGCCATTCATTATTTATTTCTCGGTGCGAGAGCCTCCGGGGCAGTTGCCGGAGCTACCGCCGCAGGGCGGGCCGGTTGCGCAGCGTCCCGCTGGATCACGGGTTGCTGGGCAACAGAATGATAGACTCGAACATGAAGGACCCTTGGATAGGATTGTGGATTTTGCCCGCTGGACGCGCATTCTGCGCGTGGTTCGCTGAGGCGGGATCTCCAGGAGAAATAGCCTGATCACGATGGAGCAGAGCCAGGAAGTTCAGCCCGCGACCCCGAAAAAGAAGAAGCAGGAAGAGACGCCGCTTGAGTCCATTGCCTCGATTTGCGGGGTGCTGGTGGTGGCGCTGTTCGTGCTGACGTTTATTTTCCAGAACTTTGCCATTCCATCGGGTTCGATGGAGAAGACGCTGCTGATTGGCGATCACGTGCTGGTGAACCGGGTGATGCTGGCTCCGCCGACGAAGTGGGCGAAGTTTATGCCCTATCGCCAGGTGCATCGCGGCGACATTATCGTGTTCTTTAAGCCGGCGATGGATAATGGGCAGCATCTTTATCTGGTGAAGCGGGTGGTCGGGATTCCGGGCGACCATATTCATCTGGTGGATGGGACGGTTTACCTGAACGGCGTGGCGCAGAAGGAGCCGGAGGTGCAGGTGGCGCAGGAATTTCTGCCGTACCGGGATGATTTTCCGGCCGTGCCGCCGCCACCGAATTCTGATGTGACGGCGGAGTGGGCTCTGGATTTGCCGAATCACATTCAGAACGGCGACCTGGTGGTTCCGAAGGGCTATTATTTTGCGATGGGCGATAACCGGCCCGTGTCGCTGGACAGCCGTTACTGGGGATTTGTACCGAGGGCGAACATCGTCGGGCGTCCGCTGTTTATCTACTGGTCGTTCAAGTCAACGGAAGCCGATTACGGGCAGACGAGCATGGCGGCGCGGATCGGGTCAATCGGGCATGTGGTGTTGCACTTCTTTGGAGATACGCGCTGGGGGCGGACGTTCCGCGTGGTGAAGTAGAGGGCGTGAGTGGCTTGCGTGGAGTTTGTTCCCCACTTAAGCCAAAGGTGGCTTAAGTTTGTTCCCCACTCAAGCCAAAGTCGGCTTGAATGGGCCACCCATTGGCGTTGTATTACAGAGAAGTGCAGGTCCCTCCGCTTCGCCCCTTACGTCGCTTCGGTCGGGATGACAATTCTTTCTGTCAAATGAATTAGCAAAAATGTCAATTTTGTCCAGCACAGGAGACGCTGAGCAGCTTCAGAAGGCGGAAGCGGGGCAGGGGCGCGGCTGGGCGCGGCGTGCGCGGCGGATTCTGATTACCGCCGCGGTGGTTGTGCTGGTGATTGTGCTGGTTCCGTTGATCAACCTGGGGCGGTATCACCGGACGATTGCTGATAGTTTGGCGCGGGCGCTGGGGCACTCGGTAACGCTGGGACGGGTAAACCTGACGCTGTTTCCGCTGCCGGGGCTGGTGATTCATGACCTTGAGGTGGAAGAGGAACCGGCGTTTGGGGCGGAGCCTCTGCTGAAGTCGCCCGAGGTAACGGTGTATCCGCGACTTTCGTCGCTGTGGCGGGAGCGGCTGGAGATCGCCCGGATTGATCTGGACAATGCGAGCGTGAACCTGGCGCGGGATGCGGCAGGGCGGTGGAATTTTTCGTCGCTGTTGCTGCAGGCTTCGCGGACAGCGACGCGGCCCACTTCACAGAGGCGGCCGAGTGCGACACCGCGGTTTCCTTATATCGAGTTCAGTGATGCGCGGATCAACTTCAAGATAGGCGAAGAGAAGAAGGCGTTTTCATTTATGAACGCGGACGCCTCGGTGTGGCTGGCGGATGCGGATCAGTGGCGGATTCGGTTTGAAGCGCAGCCGGCGCGGACGGACCTGGATCTGGATCTCGAAGATATGGGAACGGTAAAGGTGAATGGTTCGCTGACGCGGGCCGAGTCGCTTGAGCAGTTGCCGCTGAAGCTGCACCTGGATTGGACGGGCGCGCAATTGGGCCAGGCGAGCCGCCTGTTATTTGGCGAAGACAGCGGCTGGCGGGGCGATCTGCACGCGCAAGCGGACGTTACCGGCAATGTTGACGACCTGGCAATGAAGACGCGGTTGCGGGTGGAGGATGCGCACCGGTTGGAATTTACGCCGATGAACCACTTCAATATCGATACGAAGTGCGCGGCGGAGTATGACCATGCGGCGCGGTCGGTCAACAACCTGACCTGCCTTTGGCCGACAGGAAGCGGGCATTTGTTGCTGACGGGATCGGTCGCGGACCTGGCGCATCCCAAGCCGAACCTGAGGCTGGAAATCAACCATACGCCGATTCGGTTTGCGGTGGACCTGCTGGGGCTGATGCGGCGCGGGCTTCCGGCACTGGTCGATGCTTCGGGCACGATCAACGGGGCGTTTGCGTGGGGATCGCCGGAGGGGGCTTCGGGCGCGCCGGCGCAGAATGTGCTGTCGGGCCACGCGGTGGCGGATACGGTTGCGCTGCGGCTGGCGAATGTGGACCGTCCGATTACGTTTGCGGCGCTGCGGCTTGCCACGCCTTCGGATATTGGGGTGGTTGCACCGCTGCGCAGGAAGCGTCGGGGGAATAAGACCGCGGCTCCGGTTGCGCCGGCGGGAAATGTAGTGGTGCTGGAGCCGGCTTCGTTTGCGGCAGGATCGGCGACGCCGATGCAGGTTGCGGGGAGATTTTCGCGGACCGGGTTCAGCCTGCATTTCACCGGGGAGAGTTCGGTGGCGCGGCTGATTCCCGTGGCGCAGGACTTTCACCAGATCAGCGCGCTGGATGCTTTGCAGGCGAAGGGAACGGCGCAGACGGATCTTACGTTTGCCGGGCCGTGGATTCCGGCGGTGGACGTGGATACCGGGGCGAGTGTGGAGACTCCGGCGGAGGGATGGGTTCGGCTGCAGCATGCAGAGCTGAAACCTGCGTGGTTGAAGCAGCCGATCGAAGTTGCTTCGGCAACGGCAGAGGTAGGCGGCGGTACGGTGACGTGGGCGAATGCGAGCGCTTCGATCAAAGGACTTGCGGCGAAGGGCTCGGTGAGTTATCCGGCGACATGCGCGAACCCGGCGGGCTGTGCAGCGCAGGTGAATCTGAATTTCGCGGCGCTGAATGCCGGGACTCTGGAAAAGACACTGCTGGGCGACGGGCAGCATGGGGTGTTGGCGGCGATTCTGTCGCGAGTGGAGTCGCCCGCGCCTGGCTGGCCGGCGATGGACGGGACTGTCCATGCCGATGTGCTGACGATTGGGAAGCTGCGGCTGAAGAATGCGAGTGCGGCGATTGCGGTGGCGGACCACCGGCTTAGGATTGCGTCGTTGGATGCCAGCGCGCTGGGCGGGTCGGCTCATGCGACGGGTTTGGTGGAAGCGGCTCAGGATGGGCCGCACTACACGCTGGATGTGACCTGGACCGGTGTGAAGCTGGCCCAGGCGGGTTCACTGTTTGGAGAGGATTGGGGAACGGGAACGGTGGACGGCAATGCGAAGCTGAAACTTCACGGAGCGGCAAACCTGGCGGCTTCGGCTACGGGGAATTTCGAGTGGCTGGTGAATGGTCGCTGGGGCGGAAGCTGGAAACCCGGCGCTGCGGAGAGGCAAGGGCGGCGGTCGCAGTGGGCGGCGGCGGGAACCGTTGCGCGTGGGACGCTGAGACTGACGAAAGGGCCGGCACGGGGGACGATTGGGTTTGATCGGAAACTGAGTCTGGAGTGGGTGGAGACAGGAGCTAAAGCTCTTGTTCCGTTGCGGGGCGTTGCGGCACCGTTCAAGCCGTGCCCTGATACGAAGCTTGCCGGCTCGGGTTGTGGAGGCGCTTCAAAGAGGGCGAGCGGCGAAAAAGAGGTGAGCTTGCTGCATGTTACCGGGACTTTGGGCCATCCGGTGGCTGTTTCGGCGAAGAGGCCGGGCGTGGAGCAGAGCGAGAATTGAATCAGCAGCTTGCGAGAGCGTGCAAGTTTTGGTGGAGCCTTGCAGTGAACAAAAGGAGCATACTAAACGTCTAAGGAAACAGGGTTCTGCCTGTTTGGGGGTCTCTCCCATGAGTAGATTTAAATTTTCAGCGCACATTCGGCCGCTGGCGATTTCGACGATAGCGGCTTTCGCCTTTGCATCAGCGCAAGCGCAGACGTCTCCTTCGTCACAGCAGACGACCGCGCCGCCGGCACAAACGGCACAGACACAGCCGGCCGCGCAATCGGCACAAACCCAGGCTGCGCCTTCGGCACAGACGCAGCCGTCCGCGCCATCGGCACAGACCCAGACTGCGCCTTCCGCGCAGAAGCCGCGGCCGGTGGATACATCAGCGACGAAGACGCCCGCCGCGACGCAGAATACGAAGACCGAAGCGAAGAAAAAGAAGCCGGAAGCCGCGCCATCGATTCAGCCGGCCAAGACTCCGAACGCCGAAGAAGTGGCTTCGATGACTCCGACGGGGAACTACACCGAAGAGCAGACGATGCCGGGCGTGAAGAAGGGCAGCATTGAGGATGTGAATGCTGTGGGCGAACGCGACATCGGCAAGCGCGGGCTGGGGAACTGGTACTCGACGGAAACGGCGATCAAGATTGGCAAGCAGTATGCGGATGAGGTGGAGAAGGGCAGCCACATCATCACGGACCCGGTGGTGGCGGAGTACGTCAACCGCATTGGCCAGAACATTGTGAAGAACTCGGACTGCAAGGTTCCGTTCACGATCAAGGTGATCGACTCGGACGAGATCAACGCGTTTGCGCTGCCGGGCGGATTCTTCTTTGTGAATTCGGGGCTGGTTCTGGCTGCGGACGACGAAGCTGAACTGGCTGCGGTAATGGCGCACGAGACGGCGCACGTATGCGCACATCACGCGCTGCGGCAGATGACGCGGGCGAACTACCTGCAGATTGCCAGCATCGCGCCGATGGTGTTTATCGGTGGCTGGACGGGGTACGGGATTTACGAGGCATCGAGCATCGCGCTTCCGATCACCATGCTGAAGTTTTCTCGCGATTTTGAGGCACAGGCGGATTACCTGGGGATCGAGTACATGTACCGCGCCGGGTACGATCCGGAAGCGATGATCACCTTCTTTGAAAAGATCGAAGACCTGCAGAAGCACAAGCCGGGAGCGGTGGAGAAGGTGTTCTCCGACCATCCGCAGACGCCAGACCGCATCGAGAAGTCGCAGGCGGAGATTGCGTCGATTCTGCCGCCGCGTGCGGAATACCTGGAGACGACATCAGAGTTCGACCAGGTGAAGGCGCGCCTGGCGCGGATTGAGAACAAGCGCCGGCTGCATGGGCCGAAGAATGCGAATAAGCCTTCGCTGCGGCGGGTGAACAATAATCCGAACAATCCGAATGGCAGCGGAGACGAGACGCCTACGCTGCATCGGCGGGGCGATGACCGCGACCCGGCGAATACGACCAACTAGGGACCAGAGATCAGGGACCAGGAACCAGGGTGCAGGGATCAGGATTTCTGCTAGTTGGCTAGCGGGATTCTTACCGTTGCTTCGCAGCCCTGTGTGTATTGGCGATTTTTCAGGTCAAGTGCGCCCTGGTGGGCTTCGGCGATCTGGCGTGCCAGGGTGAGGCCGACTCCTGTGCCGGTCTTTTTTGTTGTGTAGAAGGGCACGAAGATGTTGCCGGGATTGGTGAGGCCGGGGCCGTTGTCGGCGATGGTGATGGAGAGGAATCCGGCTTCGGTTTTGGCCTGAACGGATACTTCGGGCACGAGTGCGGCTTGAGCGTGGGATTGCGTCTTCCTTGCCGCAACGTTCTTGCTGATGGATTCCTCGCGTGCGCTGAAGGCGGCTTCAACGGCGTTGCGAATGACGTTGATGAGAAGCTGCTCGATCTGGTCGGGGTCGGCTAGAACTTCCGCTTCGGGAATATCACTCAGCTCGATGGGAAGCCTTTGTTCGAGGCTTACGACTCTTTGCAACAGTGGGAGCACGGAAACGCGACGCAGCGAGGGTGCGGGGAGCTGCGCGAGCTGCCGATAGGCCTGCACGAATCGGTTGAGGGATTCGGCGCGGCTTTCGATGACATCCAGGCCGCGGTCGAAGTCGGAGAGCGAACCGTTCAGATCCTCGTTTTGCGGGATTCTGGAGCGCAGGGTTCCGGCGATGGACTTGATGGGCGCGAGCGAATTGCTGATTTCATGGCCGAGAACTCGGATGAGCCGCTGCCAAGCGATGCGTTCCTCTTCGCGCAGAGCGGTGCTTACGTCGGACAGCAGAAGGAGACTGTGCGGAATGCCGCGCTGGCGGAAGTGAGTGGTGTGAATCATCCAGCGCGATGGGGCGCGGGCAAGTTTGTTGTCGATGTGGATGGCGTCGTCGCTGTTGTGGCCGAGGAGCGTTTCGAGATGGAGGTCGGCGGCGGAGCGGCCAAGGTCGCGGGCGATGTTGATGCCGAAGAGGCGTTCGGCGGCGGGGTTGGCGAGACGCAGGCAGTGGGTTGGGTCGAATGCGAGGACGGGGGCGTCGAGTTCGGCGATGACACGGCGGAAGAGGGCGGCGGCCTCAATGGAGCCGAGGCGCTGGGCCTGGTGCATGTCGGCGAGGGCATTGATTTCGATGGCGAGGTCGCCGAACGGATCGTTGGCGCGGGCTCCGGCGGCCCGGAAGGAGAAGTCGTCTTCGCGGAGGGCGGCAACTACGTTGGCGAGCGTCTGGAGCGGGCGGATTACCTGATCGATAAATGTGGTGACGGCCAGCAGCAGAGCGAGAGCGACGATGATGAGGATGCTGGCGATGGCGGTTGCAGATAGATGCTCGAAGATGAGGAGGGCGGCGAGCAGGCCGAGGATTGGAATGCAAAGAGCAGCGCTGTAGAGGCGCAAGCGGGTTTCGAAGCGGAGCGGCTTGCGGTGTTTTTCGCGGGACGGGTTGGGAGCTGCCGGCATAGGTGCTTACAGTGGAAGGCGGAGGTGGAACAATCAAACCGCAGGTCCTTCGCTTCGCTCAGGATGACATCAAAAATGCATTTGGTCTAATCCTGCTGGTTGGACTGGATGCCATATTTTTCCATTCGGCGATAGAGCGCGCCGCGGCTGAGGCCGAGGGCTTCGGCGGCCTGGCTCACGTTTCCGGCAGAGCGCGCGAGGGCCTTGCGAATGAGGATACTTTCGACGGACTCGAGGCTGAGGTCGTCGAGGCTGGGAGCCGGCGCGCGGGCAGTGCTCAGGCCGAGGTCGGCGGCTTCAATGCGCAGTCCGGCGGCCATGAGGACGGCGCGTTCCATGGTGTGGTCGAGTTCGCGAACGTTGCCGGGCCAGGGGTGTTGCAGCATGGCCTGCACGGCTGCGGGTTCGATTCCGCTCACCTGCTTGCGATAGCGCTGGGCATAGCGCGCGAGGAAGTGTGCGGCGAGCGATGGGATGTCTTCGCGGCGCTCACGAAGCGGCGGCAGGTGAATTTCGACAGTGTTGAGGCGGAAGAGGAGGTCGGGGCGGAAGCGCCCGGCTTCCACCTCGGCGTGGAGATCGGCGTTGGTGGCGGAGAGGATGCGCACATCGACACGGCGGGTTTTGGAGGATCCGACGCGCTCCAGTTCTCCGGTTTCGAGCACGCGGATGAGCTTGGCCTGCTGGCGGGGCGGGACGTTGGCGATTTCATCGAGGAAGAGGGTTCCGCCGTCGGCGAGCTCGAAGCGGCCGATGCGTTCGGCGCGGGCATCGGTGAAGGCTCCTTTGACATGGCCGAAGAGTTCGCTTTCAAAAGTGCCTTCCGGCAGAGCCCCGGTATTGACGGCGACGAGCGAACGCTGGGCTCGGGCAGAAAGCGCATGGAGGGTTTGCGCGACGACTTCCTTGCCGGTTCCGTGCTCGCCGGTGATGAGCACATTAGCATCTGACGGGCCGATGCGGGCCATGGTGGCGAGCACCGGCTGCATACCGGGTGCGGTGGCGATCATTTCCGGAAGGTTTTCGGCACGGAGAATTTGGTTTTCAGCTTCGAGCCGCTGGGCGCGGCGCACGGCGCTGTGCAGCTCGACCTGGGTGCGCAGGATGGTGAGCAGACGGGCGTTGTCCCAGGGCTTCTGAATGAAGTCCTGCGCGCCGCGGCGCATGGCTTCCACGGCGACTTCGACGCTGGCCCATGCGGTCATGACGATGACGGGCATCTGCGGGTCGTGGGCTTTGATTTGCGAGAGAAGGTCGAGGCCTTCCTGCCCGGAGGTGGTATCGCGGGCGTAGTTCAGGTCGATGAGCAGGGCGTCATAGGACCCGGAAGTGAGCGCTTCAACGACGGCATAGGGCGAGCGGGCTTTGCGGACTTGGAAGCCTTCGGGCTGGAGCAGGAGCTCGAGAGCGTCGAGGATGTGTTGCTGATCGTCGGCGATCAGGACTGGCCGTCCAGGCGAACGCGCTTCGCGCAATGGGGTAGATTTTGTCACTGACCCGTTCATGGGAGTCTCAATATCTAAGAGTTTCTTCCGTCCTTGCTTCAAAAGCGAGGCCAAGAACATCATTTTCGACAATTGGAGCAAAAAGCAGGTCCTTCAACTCCTCGCTTTGCGCTCCGCTCAGGATGACAGCCTGGTGATTTACGGCATGTGGGTGACGACTCCTGATTTTGCGTCGTCGATGGAGACGTCCATGCGGTCGAGCGTTGATCCGGTGGAGTAGTCGAGGTTGACTTTGGCCTGTTCAAGCTTGGTTTGGGCGGCGAAGAGCGCCGATTCGGCTACGGAGAGGTCGTGCTGCGAGGAGAGGGTTTCGTAGCGGGAGATAGCTCCGAGTTTTTGTTCCTGCTGGGATATGTCGAAGGTCTTCTGCGCGAGGTCGCGAGCCTTCTGGAGCGCCTGAACCTGCGCCTGGGCCTGCTGGAGCGCGTACTGGGCATTGCGCACGTCGAAGCGGATGCTCTTTTTCTGCTGCTCGAAGGTGACTTCCTTCTGGCGGTACTCGAGCACGGCGCGGAACTGGTCGGCTTTGGCGATGCGGTTGCGGAGCGTGATGTCGAGTTTGAAACCTACCTGATATTGCGGATAGGAGTAGTTGAAGCTGTTCTGCAAGGCTCCGCCGAAGCTTCCGGGAAGAGTGGAGGCGCAAAAGACGGGGCCGAGGCTGCAGGTGGGATTGGGCGGGCCGCCTTCGCCGTATCCGGCGTATTGTCCGTAGAGAGTGAGCGAGGGCAGAAGCTCATTCTTGATGCTCTTGAGGCTGTTCTGCGCATTTTCCATGGCGATCTGGTCCATGGAGACGTCGGGGCGGTTCTTCTCGGCTTCGGCGATGAGCTGGCCGATGGATTCGCCGGCGTTGGGGTCGGGCGGCCCCTGCCGGTCGAGCGGGACGACGGGCATGTCGGCAAGCGCGGGATCGATGGCCTTGGTGAGGGAGTTTTTGATGAGCAGTTCATTCAGCTTGAGCGTGGCCTTGGCCACGG
The DNA here is from genome assembly GCA_050746465.1 of Acidobacteriaceae bacterium. Classification (GTDB taxonomy): domain Bacteria; phylum Acidobacteriota; class Terriglobia; order Terriglobales; family Acidobacteriaceae; genus Silvibacterium. The sequence goes on along the minus strand of JBOGMA010000290.1, from coordinate 2,936 downwards.
TGAGGTCTCCGAGGCTGGTGGCCACGGCGGACTGGTCCTTCATGACCTGCATGGCGGGGACATTTTGTAACTGCAACTGTTTCTGATCGTCGGAGAGAGTTTCGTTGGCGAAGTCGAACGAGCGCTGTTTAACCTGCACATCCTGATAGGCGGCGACCAGGTCCCAATAGATGTTTTGTACCTGAGTGACGGTGGCGATGACCTGCGCCTTGAAGGCGAGGTCGGTGAGCTGGAGGTTGCGCTTGGCGATGTGAATATAGCGCTCGTTGGTGGCGAATCCAAAACCGGCGAGCAGCGGCTGATTGATGGTGACGTTGAAGTAGGAGAGCAGGGTTGGGTTCACGCTGTACTGCGGGCTGTTTTGCGCGAGGCGCTGGCCTTCGTACTGGACCGAAAAGTTGGTTCCGAGGGGGAAGGCCTGCGAATATTGCGAGAGCGCTTCGACGGTGTTGGTTTCGAGAGCGGGCACGCCGTAAAGAACGGGGTTGGGGAGCGGCTGCGTGGTGTGGTCAACAAAGCCCTGGAAATATAGATGAGGATCGAAGGCGGTGATGGCGGTTCCGCCGCCGAGGGTTGATGTGACGAGGCCTCCGGCTCCGGCGGCTCCTGCTCCCGCGGCGGCTCCGGCTCCGGTTCCGGCGCCATTGGATGCGGCGGCGGCGAAGCCTCCTTGCGTGTTCTGGGCGACACCGGTGTTTACGCCGTTGGCGATGCCTCCAGCCTTGGTGCGGGCGAGGTCGGTCTGCGCGATGGGGAGGTTGTAGCGGAAGTAGGCGATGTCGAGGTTGTTTTCAAGGGTGAGCGCGATGGCATCGCGCAGCGAGATATAGAGCTTGCCGTCGCGAACGAGGTTGAGCAGGCGCGGTGAGTTGGCGAGGTTGAGCGGCGGCACGGTGCTGGGCCGGTAGGGCGCGAAAGGATTGCGCGAGTGCGGAAGCGTGACGTGAAAAGGCTGCTGAGGGGCGGGGGTTACGGGCCGGGTCTGCTGCACGGCGGCGGCCTGCTGGGCTATGGTCTGCTGCGTCACCGGCGGAGTGCTGGGCGCGGGCGCGTTGGGAGTCTGCTGGGCAAAGCCGCAGGGCGAGATGAGAAGAGCGGAAAGCGCGACGGCGCTGAGTTTCTGGTGCCAGCGATAGTCCATGCGTGCTCCTAGCGGGTCCTTGGGGTTTCGGTGGCTGCGGCTAATTCGGGATTGGCGGAATCGCGCGTCATCCAGCCGTCGCGGACCTCGATGATGCGCGAGCCGTAGGCGGCGTTGACGTCGGAGTGCGTGACCTGGACGATGGTGGTTCCTTCGTCGTTGAGCTGGCGGAAGAGTTCCATAATTTCTTTGGCCTGGCTGGAGTGGAGGTTGCCGGTGGGCTCGTCGGCGAGCAGCAGCGGTGGCTTGTGGATGACGGCGCGCGCGATGCCGACGAGTTGCTGCTGGCCTCCGGAGAGCTGCGAAGGAAAGAGGTCTTTTTTAGCGACGATGTTGAAGCGGTCGAGGGTGTCGGCGACCATGGCCTGTCGCTCGGCGCGCGGAATGTTTTTGTAGGAGAGTGGCAGGTCGATGTTTTCAGCGACGGTGAGGTCGTCGAGAAGGTGATAGCTCTGGAAGACCATTCCGGTGTTGCGGCGCGCAAGCTCGGCCCGCTGCTTGCGGTTCATGGAGTGAACGGGCTGATCGTGAAACCAGTATTCGCCGAGCCACTGATCATCAAGCAGGGCAAGGACGTTGAGGAGCGAGGATTTTCCGGCTCCCGAGGGACCCATGATAGTGACGAACTCGCCCTGGCGGATGTCGAGGTGGATGCGGCGCAGGACCCATGTTTGTCCGGGGCCGGTTTTGTAACTGCGTTCGATATTTTTTAGCTGAATCATGGTTAGGCTCAGGGTACAGTGCTCAGGGCTCAGGGCTCAGAAAAGCGTTCGGCGTTCAGCGGTCAGCGTTCAGAACAAAACTGTCCGTCGAGAGTGCAGAATTGCTCGTTCGTGTTTTGGTGAGCAATTAAAAACAAAAAGCAGGTCCTTCGGCTTCGCTCCCTTCGGTAGCTTCGCTCAGGATGACAACGGTTCAATCATTAGTAATGGAATTACGTTGTTTCCAATACCTGTTCGAGGGCTTCGCCTTCGGCGACTACTTTTCCGTCGAAGAGGTGGACCTGGCGCTCGGCGTGGCGGGCGAAGCGCGGGTCGTGCGTGACCATGCAAATCGTTGCGCCTTCGCGGTGCAGGTTCTGGAGCAGTTCCATCACGGCTTCGCCGTTGCGCGAGTCAAGGTTTCCGGTAGGCTCGTCGGCGAGCAGGATGGAGGGCGAGCCGGCGAGGGCGCGGGCCACGGCGACCCTCTGCTGCTGGCCTCCGGAGAGCTGCGACGGATAGTGCTTCATGCGGTGCGCCATCGAGACGCGCTCGAGCGATTCCTGGACGCGCCGTTTGCGTTCGACGGAGGTCATGCCGGTGCGATAGGTGAGCGGCAGCTCGACGTTTTCATAAACGGTGAGGTCGCCGATGAGGTTGAAGCTCTGGAAGATGAAGCCGATTTCCTGGTTGCGAATGCGCGAACGCTGCGCGAAGTTCAGGTTCTCGACGGCGTGCCCGTTGAGCAGATATTTGCCGGATGTGGGCGTGTCGAGCAGGCCCACGATTGAGAGCAGCGTGGATTTGCCGCAGCCGGAGGGGCCGGACATGGCGACGTACTCTCCCTTGGAGATGGTGAGATGGACGCCGGAGAGGGCGTGGGTTTCGATCTCGTCGGTGTAGAAGACTTTGGTAAGCCCCTCGATGTCAATCAACATTTGTCTCGATTCGTGATCGGAATTCATTGTCTCGTCGCTCCTCGTGGCTGGCGATTAGTCCAGACGTACCTGGTCCGCGTTGTCGTATCTCGACATGTCGGAAAGAATGACGCGGTCGCCTTCCTTCAGTCCGCCGAGAATTTGTATCTCTGTTAC
>JBOGMA010000289.1:0-5307 GCA_050746465.1 Acidobacteriaceae bacterium | reverse complement strand
TCTCGGCTGCGATATGAGAAGACGCTGTCGAATATCCAGGAGGTCACAGCGCGGTCGGGTAAGGTGATTGCGGTGGCCAATGATGGCGATGAGGAGATTGGCCAGCTTGTGGACCATGTGCTGTATGTGCCGTCGGCTCCGGAGTTGCTGCTGCCGGTGCTGGACGTGATTCCGCTGCAACTGCTGGCTTATCACTTCGCGGTTCGGCGCGGGTGCGATGTGGACCAGCCGCGGAACCTGGCGAAGTCGGTTACGGTGGAATGAGGGTCGGCCGGCCGCCGTTTAGGAGAAATCGCGGACTCAAAGCTCTCGCGTGGCTATAGAAACAGGTCTTCTGAAGTTTCTTCTTCGCATGCCGATGAAACTGATGCGAAGGAGAGTTTGGAAAATGACTGAGATTTCCGCCTTGATTGTCGATGATTCCTCGGTGATGCGCAAGATTGTTGAGCGCGCACTGAGGCAAGCGGGCGTTGTGTTCGCGAAAGTGTTTGAGGCGTCAAATGGAGTGGAGGCGCTTGATGTCCTGCGTGAGCATTCGGTTGAGTTGATATTGTCGGATATCAACATGCCCAATATGGATGGACTGGAGTTTCTTCGCCAGATGCGCGCACAGCATCTCGCTATGGATGTGCCAGTTGTCATGATCACGACCGAGAGCAGCCAGGAACAGGTTCGGGAGGCGATTACCGCCGGCGCTTCCGGCTACATTCGTAAGCCGTTTACGGCTGAACAGGTCAAAGATCGGATCCTTCCGCTGCTTGAAGGTTAGAGTCAGTGCGATTTTGAGATTGAAAGAAAACGGCAGCACAGAGGGGGCAATCTTATGGCCGCGGCACGGCAGATGGACATGGCGGATGTGTACGGGCATTCAATGGACGAGGCGGTGGAGGAGGTGTTCAGCCTGATGATGGGTATTCACTGCACTTCGGTCGACGACTGTCCGAGCGACGAGGCGGAGATCATCTCCTCAGTGATAGGGCTTGCGGGGGCGATGAGCGGCACGTGTGTACTGCGCTGCGGGGAGCGCACCGCCAGGCGCATTGCCGAAGCTATGACCGGAGTCGAGTTGAAATCGCTCGACAATTTGGTAAAGGACGCCATGGGCGAGGTCTGCAATATGGTGACCGGCGCGTGGAAGGGAAGGCACGCGGTCTTCGCCTCCAAATGCATGCTGTCGACGCCGACGGTGATTACCGGAAGCAATTACCAACTTCATACCCAGAGGCCGGAGCTTCGGATTGAGCGCTACTATTGCTTTGAAACTTGCAGCTTCTCCTTCAGTCTGGTTTGTGAATCCATGCAGTAACCCGCGAGCAGGATCATCACCGCACTTCAAAGAACCTGCCAATCAATCGCTGCCACTTATCGCGGGCGGCAAGTCTTCCTATCGATCCGTAACAAAGAATAAGCCACGACTTGATTCGCTCGGTCGTCGCTGAAGTATTCCTGCCTGCCGCATATCATTCCAGTAATCCTGGGCTTCCTCTCGTCTAAGTAAAGGGCTTGCGAGCTACCGACGCCGCGGACGTTTTTCACCGCCTCGGGCTGCGTCCTGATTGGCAAGAAGTTTGTCTCGAAACGCTACACTTATAAGCGAAAGGAGATTCTGGGCGTGCAATTCTCTGCTAATATCGGCAACAATTGATGAAACTTTAGGGGGCTTTATGCGTGGAGAGCGGTTGATGGTGAGTTCGCGGTTTCATGCCGCGGTCAAGTCCGCGATCTTTCGCATTGAGCACAACGCATTTCAGGACGAGGACAAGCTGACGCTTCTGGTCAGCGATGACCACCGGCGGCGTCAACGGCTGCTGATTGAAAAACAAATTGACAAGGCATTCCAGCTTCGGGACTTGTGCGAGAGGCTCGATTCGCCGGGGGTCGAGGACTGTAGGCTTTTGTAAATTGCCTATGCGGCGCTCCTTGACCTGTTGGTAGCTCTCCTTGCCGCAAACTGTACATTCTGACTACTCCTCACCGAAGAACGCCAGGATACCGATTTCCAGAGTGGATTGCGACGGAACTGTACCGTCTCCTTTGTTGAAAAGTTTGTGGTCGGAACTGTCTCCTACCCCCGATTCAGATATGAAATTCGATAAATTCCCCTACGTCGAAGTGAATGATTTCTTCCCTAAGTCGATATAAACCTCATACAGACCGTCGTAACTTCCGGGCAGGGCGAGTTATGCGAGAGCGAGAGGAATTCTATGCAGGCAACGATGACACCCACCGCTGGAGTGAAGTCTGGCGGCACAACGGGCGACCCGCGAGCGGGAAAGTATCTGATCTTTCAGTTGGGCAGCGAGGAGTTCGGAACCAATGTCCTGAAGGTGCGGGAGATCATGAAAATCCAGGACATCACCACGGTGCCGCAGACGCCGGAGTTTGTGAAGGGGGTAATCAACCTGCGCGGGCAGGTGATTCCGGTGATGGACTTGCGCACCAAGTTCGGAATGCCGGAGCAGGAGCAGACGGACCGCACCTGCATTGTTGTGGTGCGAACGAAGCTGGCTGAGAGCGAACTGCCTGTGGGCATCGTGGTGGACGGCGTGGTGGAGGTGTTGACGCTGGCTCCAACCGATATTGAAGACACGCCGGACTTTGGCCACGGGGTCGCGACCCCCTATCTGCTGGGCATGGCCAAGATCAAGGGGCGGGTGAAGATCCTACTCGACATGGACCAGGCGCTCTGCCAGCAGGAGTTGCAGAGCCTCAATGCTTTGATCCAGTAAATGGCGGGTTCATGCGGTATTGGATTTCAAAAGTTCAAAAAGGAAGGCAAGCGGTTATGGGATCGACAATGACAATTGGCAAGAGATTTATCATCACCTCTGGAATTTTGATACTTCTCAGCACTATCCTGGCGGTGGTTTCCATCGTGGGATTCAACAGCGTAAGCACGAACGCGGTCACGCTTGAAACCAACGCGATTCCGGGCATCGTCAACGCCAGCGAGCTGCGGGCAGACATCAACGACCTGCGCGGCAACTATCTCAGCAACATCTCATCGAGCGATCCGGCTGAGATCGCCAAGCTGGAGCAGAACGAGGCGGCCATCAAGGCCCGCATCTCCGAAGACCTGAAAAACTACGAGCCGACCATCGTCGATGCGGAGGACCAGGCAAATTTCAACAAGGTTCAGGCCGATGTGTCGGCTATCGACCAGGGCTGGCAAAAGGTGCTGCCGTTGAGCCGGGCCGGCAAGAACGCTGAAGCCTTTCAGGTCTATGAGTCCGAGGTGATGCCGGACATGAACTCGGCCTCCAGCATCGCGGTTTCCATGGTGGCGATGAACAAAGAAATCTGCAACAAAGCCTCGCAGTCGAACTCGCGCACGGCGCGCAGTTCGTGGTGGATGGCCCTGATTCTGGGTATCGTGGCCCTGGGGCTCGGCATTGGGATTTCGTGGCTCATGGTTCGGGCGCTTAACAAGGAAATGACACGAGCTGTTTCGGAGCTGACCGAGGGCGCCGAGCAGATTGCCAGCGCCGCGTCGCAGGTGTCGGCCTCCAGCCAGTCACTGGCACAGGGATCGTCTGAGCAGGCGGCGTCGATTGAAGAGACTTCGGCGTCAAGCGAGGAGATCAACTCGATGTCGAGAAAGAACACGGACAACTCGCGCTCCATGGCAACGCTGGTGGAGCAGTCGCAGCAGATGTTCAAGAAGGCGAACGGACAGTTGGAGGAGATGGTCGTTTCGATGGACGAGATCAACGAGTCGAGCGGCAAGATTTCCAAGATCATCAAGGTGATCGATGAAATCGCCTTCCAGACGAACATTCTTGCGCTGAACGCGGCGGTGGAGGCGGCGCGCGCCGGGGAGGCGGGCATGGGCTTCGCGGTGGTGGCGGACGAGGTGCGGAGTCTGGCGCAGCGCTCGGCGCAGGCGGCCAAGGACACGGCCCTGCTGATTGAGGATTCAATCTCGAAGTCGAATGCCGGCAAGACCAAGGTGGACCAGGTGGCTACGGCCATCCGCGGTATCACGGAGGATTCAGTCAAGATCAGGACGCTGGCCGACGAGGTGAACATCAGCAGCGAGGAGCAGACGCGGGGCCTCGACCAGATCGCCAAAGCCATCGGCCAGATGGAGCAGGTGACGCAGACCACAGCGGCCAACGCCGAGGAGAGCGCGGCGGCGGCCGAGGAACTGAACGCGCAGTCGGAGTCGCTACGGGATGTGGTGGGACGGTTGAACGCGCTGGTGGGCGGACAGGAAATCCACGAGAGCCGGGCGCGCGCGCCAAGGGCCGCGAAGCCCCATGGCGCGCATGCAATGGTCTCGCATGCGGCTCCGTCCAGGTTCGCCGCGCACGCTCCGGTAAAAACGATGGAACACGCGGCGCGGCCGAGCAGCGGGAGCAGCGCGCACGCCTCGAGCGAGGAGAACGGTGCGTTCCCGCTGGAAGCGGCGTTCAAGTCGTTTTAGCTTCGGCCTGAAGCCCCGAGCGCGTGTGTTGGGGCGCGTCTCCTGCTTCGGGAGGGGGCGCGCTCGGTTGAACTTGAAAGACCTTGGCGAGGAATTATGCGACCGGAAACGGGCCTGGAAAATGGTGTTGAGGCGCTGAGGGCGCGCATCGACGAACTGACGACAAACTGGATGATTGCAGGCCCGGGCGAAACTCCCGGCGAGCAGCTTGAGGCATTTGCCGAGGAAGCCGGGCGAAGCGGGTTTGAAGAAACGGCGCGGCTTGCCGCAGGCCTGGCGGAATCGCTCACGGCAAATGCCGCGGATGCGGGCGCGCTGGATGAGACTCTTCGCCACGGGCTGAACCGGCTGCGACTTTCGCTGGAGCAGGCGGAGCAAACTGCGGAGCCGGGAAAAGCGAGAGAGCTTCAGGCTTCGGTTTCGTCGAGCTTTGCCGAAGACACGGACTTGATCCGGGATTTTGTGATGGAGTCGCGGGAGCATCTGGACTCGATCGAGAGCCGGATGCTGGAGCTCGAAAAAAATCCTTCCGACGCGGAGACCCTGAACTCGGTTTTCCGGACCTTTCACACCATCAAGGGCTTGGCGGGGTTTCTGGAGTTCGGCGGAATTCAGTCGGTGGCCCATCAATTGGAGACGCTGCTGGATCTTGCGCGCAACGGAAAGAAGGCGGTGGACTCTGCGGTTGTGGACGTGGCGCTGGAGAGCGCGGACTATATCAAGGCGGATCTGAACCGAATTGAAGTGAGACTGGGTGGCGAGGATGAGGGCCAGCAGGCGGACAATGGCGCGCTGCTGAAAAAGATTGCGAAGTTGATTGCGGGCGGAGATGATGCTGCTCCCGCGCCGGCAATTCAGACTGTCGCAGTACCCGCTCCGGC
>JBOGMA010000288.1:0-6531 GCA_050746465.1 Acidobacteriaceae bacterium | reverse complement strand
GCAGAGCCATGCAGGCGTCCTTGCCGTCCATTTCGCCGGCGTGGATGGTGTTCTGCACCAGCACAATCGGGCGGCCCGCCGCATGTATCCGCGCCGGATCAAAATCGCCGTCCTTCGACGCAATCACTATGTCCAGTTCGTGCCCTTCAGCGCTGGCCCCAAACGGCTCGATCTCCACCTCGCCCGGAGCCGCCGCCTCAATCCGCCGCAGGTAGGCCATCGTCTGCGCATAGTCGGGAGTGGTGCGGTAGTTGGAGGCCTCGGCGGGAGTCTGCCAGTTGGTGGATGCGGGCTGGCTATGGGCGAGGCTGATGGCGAAAAGACAAAACACGATGCATAGCAATGATGACGTTGTCTTTCGGGCCACTCTCGCCTCCTGAATAGATTCTCGCTGCCCGCTTCTTAGCTGACCGTACTTTAGCTGCCCGGCTTTCAGCTACCCGCTTTTTAGCTATGTAATGTCCTCCGTATCAAACGGCGGCCGGCTTACCACCCGCGGCTCCACGCCATGCACCTGGCTCACCAGGTCCTGAACCACGTCCTCAAGCTGCTTCTGGCTTTCGATCACATCGCTCATGCTGCGCAACGCCGGCTTTTCGTCGCGCTTCTCCAGCAGAACCACCGCGTGCGCCTGCGCCACGTGATCGGCATTCAGCCCCTCAGGCGTCTTCGCCTTAATGCCCACGTCCGACGGCTCCAGGTTCAGCAAGTCCGCAACTCGCTCCCGCAACTCTCCGGCAATCGGCCCAATCTTCGGAGCCGCCAGCACCAGCGTGGTGTCTACATTCACGATGTGGTAGCCCGCATTCTCAACCTCTTCCAGCGCTACTCCGAGAAAGATCGACGAATCGGCGTTCTTCCAGCGCGGATCGCCCGGAGGAAAAAAGCTTCCTATATCTCCGGCCGACACCGCGCCCAGCAGCGCGTCGGTGATGGCGTGCAGCAGCACGTCTCCATCCGAGTGGCCGGCCAGCCCCTCGGGGTGCTCAATTGCCAGGCCGCCAATCTTCAACGGCACGCCAGGCTTGAATGCGTGCGAATCCCAACCGTATCCAATACGTATGCTCATGTCGTTCTCAATCTTGTGCTAGCGCGATGCAGGCTGATTTTGATGCTGTAGATAAAATTCCGCCAGTTCCAGATCGCCCGGCTGCGTAATCTTAAAGTTTGCCGGCGATCCCTGAACCACCGCCACCTGCGCTCCGGCGCGCTCCACAAGGCTCGCCTCGTCCGTCCCGACAAATCCATCCGCCGCCGCCTCCGCAAAGGCCCGCTTCAGCAGCCCGCAGCGAAAGCCCTGCGGCGTCTGCGCGCGCACAATATATTCTCGCGGAATCGTCGACGTAATGATGGCCCCGTCCGCCGTCCGCTCCACCTGCTTGATCGTGTCCACTGCCGGCAACCCTACAATCGCCGCGTCGTGCTTCTCCACCGCGCGAATGGTGCGCTCAATGGTCGCCGCGTCAATCAGCGGACGCACCGCGTCGTGCACCAGCACAATATCATCGTCGTCGCAAATGATGGCCTGCAGCGCATTCGCGACACTCTGCTGCCGATGCTCCCCACCTTCCACCACGCGCACCTTGCCGGCAAATCCGTACTCGTGCACCTGGGCCGTCAGCCGCTCCATCTCATTGGCCCGCACCGCCACGCACATCTCCGCGACGCCGGGCACAGCGGCAAAGGCTCGCAGCGTGTGGATAAGAATCGGAACGCCGCCGAGCTCAAGAAACTGCTTCGGCGCTGAGGAAAGCGGATGCCCAGGTGTCATGCGCGTGCCCAGTCCAGCCGCCGGAAGTATCACAAAGACCCGCATAAACAAAGGAGTATACCAGCTACCGGCAGTCGGCGTTCAGCGCTCGTGTGCGTTTCGTCACGGCAGGGCAGCGATGAAAGGCGATAAATATTCGAGTTATACTGAAAGGTTCACGACTAACACGAGATTTTATGAGCACAAAAGCAGAAATTCCTGTCCAGACAGACTTTACAGCCGAGGTCCAGGAGTGGATCGAAGCCTTTGATGACGTCATTGTTGCCGAAGGCCCAGAGCAGGGCGCGGAGCTGCTGAACGCTCTCCGCAAGCGCGCGCGCGAAGCTGGAGTGAACCCTCCCAGCGAGCTCGTCACGCCCTACATGAACACCATCCCCAGACACGAAGAGGAGCCCTATCCCGGCGACCGCGCTCTTGAGCGCCGCATCGAGTCCCTCATCCGCTGGAACGCCATGGCCATGGTCCACGGCCAGAACAAAAAAGACGCCGGCATCGGCGGACACATCTCCACCTACTCCTCGCTGGCCACGCTGCTTGAAGTCGGCTTCAACCACTTCTTCCATGCCTCCTATGGCGACCAGCCCGGAGACTTCATCTATTTCCAGGGCCACGCCTCGCCCGGCGTCTATGCCCGCGCCTATCTTGAAGGCCGCCTCACCGACCAGCACCTGAAAAATTTCCGCCACGAACTGCGCGGCGAGCCCGGCTTGTCGTCCTATCCGCACCCGTGGCTCATGCCCGATTTCTGGCGCTTCCCCACCGTTTCCATGGGCATTGGCCCGCTCAACGCCATTTACCAGGCGCGCTTCATGCGCTATCTCGAAAATCGCGGCATCATCAAGAAGACACCTCGCAAGGTCTGGGCATTTCTCGGCGATGGCGAAACGGACGAGGTTGAAACTCTTGGCGCGCTCTCCGTCGGCCCGCGCGAAAAGCTGGACAACCTTGTTTTTGTCGTCAACTGCAACCTCCAGCGCCTCGACGGACCGGTGCGCGGCAACAAGCGCATCATCGACGAGCTCGAAGGCATCTTCCGCGGAGCCGGATGGAATGTCATCAAGGTCATCTGGGGCAGCGACTGGGATGAGCTGTTCGAGCGCGACCAGTCCGGCCTCCTGCTCAAGCGCATGGAAGAGTGCGTGGACGGCGACTTCCAGGCATACAAGGCAAAGGACGGAGCCTACCTCCGTCGCGAATTCTTCGGTAAATATCCCGAGCTGCTGGAACTCGTGAAGGATTACACCGACGAGCAGTTGATCAAGCTGCATCGCGGTGGCCACGACCGCTGCAAGGTCTATAACGCCTATCTCCGCGCCATGCAGCACACCGGCGGACCTACCGTGATTCTTGCCAAAACCGTAAAAGGCTATGGCCTCGGCAGCGCGCAGGCCCGTAACGCCACCCATCAGGAAAAGAAGCTCAGCGAAGACGCCATCTCCACCTTCGTCGAGCAGTTCAAGATTCCCATTCCCGAGGACCTCGCCAAGCAGGGAAAGCCCTGGAAGCCCGCTGAGGACTCGCCCGAACTCGCTTACATGCACCAGCGCCGCCGCGAGTTGGGCGGCTACATGCCGCATCGCGAAGTCCCCTCGATCGACTTCAAGGCGCCCTCGCTCGACTACTTCAAGGAGTGGACCCAGGGCTCAAAGGGCCGCGCCGTTTCCACCACCATGGGCTTCGTCAGCATGTTGCGGCATCTGATGAAGGACCCCGAAATCGGCAAGCTCATCGTCCCCATCGTCCCCGACGAGGGCCGCACCTTCGGCCTTGAATCCGCCATTCGACAGGTCGGCATCTACGCGCCGGAAGGCCAGAAGTACAAGCCCCACGACGTGGACATGCTCCTCTATTCTCGCGAGGAGCAGGACGGCCAGATTCTGGAAGAAGGAATCACCGAGGCCGGCGCCATGGCTTCGTTTACCGCCGCCGGCAGCGCGTACTCCAACTACCGCGTGCCCATGATTCCGTTCTACATGTACTACTCCATGTTCGGATTCCAGCGCGTCGGCGACATGATCTGGGCCTTCGCCGATTCGCGCGGCAAGGGCTTTCTAATGGCCGGAACCGCCGGCCGCACCACCATGCTCGGCGAGGGGCTCCAGCACCAGGACGGCCACAGCCACGTCCTCGCCTCCACCGTTCCCACCTGCCTCAGCTACGACGCGGCCTTCGTCTACGAGATCGCCGTCATCATTCAGGACGGCCTCCGCCGCATGTATCAGGAGAACGAGCCGGTCTTCTACTACATCACCATGTACAACGAGGACTACGCCATGCCCGCCATGCCCGAAGGCGCGCAGGAAGGCATCGTCCGCGGCATTTACAAGCTGAAGCCCGCGCCCAAAGGCAAAGCCACGGTCCAGCTTTTCGGCAGCGGAACCATCCTGAACGAAGTGCTCAAGGCCCAGGAAATTCTGGCCGACAAATACGGCGTTCAGGCCGATGTTTGGAGCGTGACCAGCTACAACGAACTGCGTCGCGAGGCTCTGGCGGTCGAGCGCTGGAACCGCCTCCACCCCGCTCAGCCGGAGAAGAAGCCTTACATCGTCACCGCGCTCAACGGCAGCAAGGGTCCCATCATCGCCGCCAGCGACTATATGAAGTCGATGCCGGACATGCTCGCTCCCTGGCTGCTCAACCGCCTCGTCTCGCTCGGAACCGACGGCTTCGGGCGCAGCGACAATCGCGAGCACCTGCGCAGCCACTTCGAGGTCAACGCCGAATCCGTCGCCGCCGCCACGCTCTCCCGACTGGCCCGCGACGGCAAATTCGACTCCGCCAAGGCACAGAAGGCGCTCACCGACCTCGGCATCGACGCCGAAAAAGGCGACCCGGCGAAGGCCTGATCCTCTGAATCACCAGCAGCGCCCGCCCATACGCGGGCGCTTTTTCCTGTCACTGATCGCTATCGTTTGTAGAATGTGGTGGGAATCGCCAATCACCTTAAGGAAAAGGGGATATTGATGCAGAGGGACAACCACGAGTATCCGACAGAACAGGAGATCGAGGAGAGCTTTGCTGCTTACCAGAAGGGTGGGACGGCGCTGTTGGACTTTCTTCGCGAACAAACACAGAAACGGGAGCAGGAGAAGCCCGAGAACCCCTCGACTTGATCAGATCAAGCCTATTGTTTATTGCCTGATTCCCTTCCGGTTCCTTCTCTGAATTGACCCTCCACCTTGCTCCCCACGCCGTATGATGTTCACAACACCACCCGTCATCCGGAGGAAGTTTGCTCTACTGGCTCCTTTATCAGAAACTGTTTCCCTACTTCAGACCCTTCCGCATCTTCCGGTATCTGACGTTTCGCACCGCATTCGCCACGCTTACCGCACTCCTCATCGCCCTGCTCGTCGGCCCTTACGTCATCCAGAAGCTCCGTGAATTCCAAATCGGCCAGTACATCCGCGAAGAAGGCCCCAAGGAGCACCAGAAGAAAGCCGGAACGCCCACCATGGGCGGAGTCCTTATCTGCATCGCCATTCTGCTGCCCACCCTGCTCTGGTCCGATCTGTCCAACCCCTTTGTCTGGCTCGCCATCGGCTCCACTCTGGCCTTTGGAGCCATCGGTTTTGCCGACGACTACATCAAAGTCGTTCACCGCCGCAACCTTGGACTCAGCGGAAAAGCCAAGCTGGGCGCGCAGTTCCTCGTCTCCGCTGCCATCGCCATCGCGCTCATCGCCATGCAGACGCAGGGCAGCTACTCCACCCAGCTCAGCGTGCCCTTTCTCAAGCACCTGCACCCGCACCTCGCTCTCGGATTCCTCCGCCACATCCCGCATTTCGCGCTCATCGCCTTCATTCCCTTTGTGATATTCGTCGTGCTGGTCATCGTCGGCTCCAGCAACGCCGTCAACTTAACGGACGGCCTCGACGGACTCGCCATCGGCTGCACCATCATCGCCGCCGGAGCCCTCACCGTCCTCACCTACGTCAGCGGACACGCCGTCTTCGCCGACTACCTCGAACTCCAGCGAATGCCCCTGGTCGGCGAAGTCACCATCTTCTGCGGCTCCATGGTCGGGGCCAGCATCGGATTCCTCTGGTACAACGCCCACCCCGCCGAAGTCTTCATGGGCGATGTAGGCTCGCTCGCGCTTGGCGGAGCTATCGGGACCGTCGCCGTCATCATCCGCCAGGAGTTGCTGCTGCCCTTCATCGGCGGCATCTTCGTCATTGAAGCCCTCTCCGTCATTCTCCAGGTCGGCAGCTACAAGCTCCGCAAAAAACGCATCTTCAAAATGGCTCCCCTGCACCATCACTTTGAATTGATGGGCTGGTCAGAGTCGAAGGTGATTGTCCGCTTCTGGATTGCCGCATTGGTGTTTGCACTCTTTGCACTCACCACGCTCAAGCTCCGTTGAGCACACAGCGAAACATGAAACAATGGGCTTTCCGGGCGCGCTTGCGAAGGGATTCGCGCGGGCAGCAATCAGCCTCTAAACTCGAAGCATGGAATTGAAGGGCAAAAAGGTTCTCGTCGTCGGCCTCGGGAAATCCGGGATGGCCGCCGCGCTGTTTTTGCGCCGCCACGGAGCCCTTGTCACCGTCTCCGATAACCGCAGCGCCGAAGTGCTGGCCAAGGACCTTCCCGGCCTTCTCGAACAAGGCATTATGGTGGAAACGGGAGGTCATGGCCTGCTCACCTTCCGCCGACAAGACCTGATCATCGTCAGCCCCGGTGTCCCGCTCGACACGCCCGAACTGGCCCAGGTGAAAAAGCTCGGCCTCACTATCATGGGTGAGTTAGAGCTTGCC
>JBOGMA010000287.1:0-5020 GCA_050746465.1 Acidobacteriaceae bacterium | reverse complement strand
GTACACGGTGGTGGGCGTACAGCAGCCGGGGAATCACGATAAAGGGGATTCCCAATTGACGGTGCCCCTGGTCTTCAAGCCGGACCAGATCAACCATGATTTCCATTGGTTGCTGGTAATGGGCCGCTTGAAGCCGGGTGTGACTCTGGAGCAGGCCCGCGAGAATATGGACGCGGTAACCAGGCGTATCGCGGACACGTATCCAAAGAGCAACAAGGGCTGGGGCGCAAAGGTTGAGCCGTTAAAGAACGATTTTCTGCCGCCCGAACGGATTCAGATGCTGTGGCTGCTCCTGGGCGCCGTGGGGTTCGTACTGCTGATTGCCTGCGTCAACGTGGCCAACCTGCTGCTGGCCCGCGGCATGACCAGGCAGAAGGAGTTGGCCGTGCGCAGCGCGGTGGGCGCCGGGCGCGGAAAAATCTTCGGTCAATTGCTCACAGAGAGCATGGTGCTGGTCGTGGCAGGCGGAGCACTGGGCGTCGGCGCGGGTTACGGAATGCTGCGGGGGCTGATCGCCGTGATGCCGCAGGGTACGCTTCCCACCGAGGCCAACCTTAGCCTGAACGTTCCCATTCTGCTGTTCACCCTGGGCGCAACCATGCTAGCCGGAATGCTGGCCGGATGCGCGCCGGCATGGTACGCCTCGCGCGTCGACCCCGGAGAGACGCTGAAGGAAGGCGGGCGCTCCGGCACGGGTTCCGGCAAGCACCGCCTGCGGCGGATTCTGGTGGTGGCCGAATTTGGCCTGGCCCTCGCGCTGCTGGCCGGAGCAGGCCTGGCCATTCACAGCTTCTGGAACCTCACCCGCGTCGACCTGGGAATCCGGACCGATCACATCCTCACATTTTTCCTGCCGGTGCCCGATCAACGATCGAAAAATCCTGAGCAGATTACTGCTTATTACCGCGATATCCTCGCGCACATCGACGCCGTGCCCGGCGTGCAGCACGCCACAACCATGACTGGTATGCCGTTGTATGGAGCGGGGTTCGGGATGCCGTTCACGATTGCGGGCGGTCCGACCTATGCCGACCCCTCGCAGCGGCCCGGGGCGGGATTTGGGATGGTGTCGCCGGATTACTTCGCCACCTTTGGAATTCGCGTGGAGAAGGGACGCACATTCGACGCGAATGACACGACCGCCAGCCCTCGCGTCGCCATGGTCAGCGAATCGTTTGTGAAGAAGTACTTCAAGAACGTCGATCCCCTGAAGCAGCGGGTGGTTGTCGAAGAACTGATTCCGGGAGTGACCAAGCTGGGCCCTCCACTCGAATGGCAAGTCGTGGGCGTATACCACGACGTGCATGCGGCGGATCAGCGGAATATCCGGCCCGAAATCCTGATTCCGTTCTGGCAGATTCCATGGCCGCAGGCTGGGCTCGCGGTGCGCACATCGGAGAATCCGCTGTCCATGCTGCCCAGTATCGCGGCGGCGGTGCATGCGGTGGACCCCACGATTGCGCTCGCCCAGCCGCGGACCATGGACCAGATTCGCAGCGACACCATGTCCGACGAACGGTTCACGCTGGTCCTGTTCAGCAGCTTCGCCATCGTAGCCCTGGTGCTGGCCGTGTTGGGAATCTATGGAGTCATGTCCTTTTCCGTGGCGCAACGTTCGCATGAACTTGCATTGCGCATGGCGCTGGGCGCCACACGATACAGGGTAGTCACCCTGGTGCTGCGGGAAGGCACGATACTTGCAGTCATCGGACTAGTTTTGGGGTTTGTCGGCGCGTATTTCGTGGGCCGCGCGATGCAGAGTGTGCTGTTCGGCGTAAAGGCCCTTGATGTGTCGGCATTCGCGGCGGTGGGCGCGATTCTGCTGTTATCCGCGCTGATGGCGTGTTGGATCCCCGCTCAGCGCGCGGCGAGCACCGAGCCAATGAAGGTTTTAAGGACGGAGTAAATCCGCTACTTGAAGACTCCCGCTTCGGACACTCAGAGAGGTAGACACTGGGGCTGTGGAGGGGCTGAGAAATCTCGCCGTCGCACCCAGGCTAATTTCGGACGAAAGCGCATCCAGCATTCACGCATATTGCGATTTGCGCGGTTAGACACAATTCGATTCTCGGATCGAGTCCGGCAAGCATGTGAACTGTTGCGGCTATCTCATCTTCGACAAGGGGTCCATACAACCGCTACATGGCCAATGGCCCTGTAGTGCCTATCTCGCGATCATGGGAAGTCGGCTCTCCGCAAACGCTTCCGTCAATTGGATGGTCAGGGCAAACTTGCCGACTGGATGACCGTTATCGATTGATGATTGTTTATGGCCGCCCGGTGTCTATACTGGTCATCGTGATTCGCACCGGCTCGCATCCACTTTGGCATCCTGCCTTCGAAACGATGGCCTACGCGGTGGGCTATTGGGTATTCCGGCGGGAGCGAACGCGACAAGGAGACGTGCTCGCGGAACCGCAACGCTGGACAATCATTGCTGCGGCTGCGGTGGGAGCCCTGGCCGGCAGCCGCTTACTTGGCCTGGCGGAACAATGTTGCCGTTACTTATGCATGTGTCCTCAGAGCATAGGAGCAGCGTATTAGGCATCGAGCCCACCGTCTATCAGGAGGCTCGCCCCGGTGACATAAGCAGCTTCAGGCCCAGCGAGATAGCTGACCATTCCAGCAATTTCCTCGGCTCTGCCGTAGCGCTTCAGAGCCATGAAACCTAGCATCGTCTCTGCAAACGGACCACTGGCAGGATTGGAATCGGTATCGATCGGGCCAGGTTGAATGTTGTTCACAGTGATGTTGCGGGGACCCAGATCGCGGGCGAGACCTTTGGTAAAGCTGAAGATAGCTCCCTTGGTCAGAGCGTAGACCGAGCCACCGGCAAAAGGCATGCGCTCACTATTTACCGAGCCGATATGAATGATGCGTCCTCCTTCGGGCATGTGGAGGACTGCTTCCTGCGTAGCGGTGAAGACGCTGTGCACGTTGACCGCAAGAATGCGCCGGAAATCGGCATCCTTGATTTCGGTGATCGGGCCAAGAACAATGATCCCCGCATTGTTTACCAAAATATCGATTTTGCCGAAGTGTTCCGCTGCCTGTTGTACTGCCGCGCGTACGGCCGCTTGATCGGCTGCGTCTGCTTTGATCGCGAGCGCGCTTCCACCATTCTTCGCAATCTGTTCAACGAGGCTATTTGCCTGCCCGGTAGACGAGCTGTAGGTAAATGCCACGCTCGCTCCTTCTTTTGCGAGACGAAGCACAATGGCGGCTCCAATACCCCGGGAGCCACCCGTTACCAATGCCGACTTGCCTGTCAGAGTTGCCATTACTATCCCCTCAAACTGCTTGCGTCCTGTTGAAACATTCTTCCCGTTAAAATTTCTCAAACGCTGGCTTGCCTGTAGCGAGGCTTATGCGTTGACCGGGGGATCGACAGCGCGACGTAGCATGTAGAGTAGCTTATCGGGCGGCTGGACGGCTTGCGACCAGCCTTGAATCAAGATTGAGGGGGATGGAAAGGCAATGGACGATTTCTGGAGCAGGCGAAAGTTTCTGAGCCGTACAGCCGGAGCGGCTGCCGTTGCTGCGGCGTGGTCGGCGCGCGATGCGCTGGCGTGGAGCGTGACTTCGCCCGCATTGCGGGGGCGCTTTGTCACCCACGTTTCGGTTGTGCGTGTGAATCAGATTGAGGTGTCGCGCAACAGGTCGATTGGCGAGGACGAATCGCCGGACAACAGTCCGGCGCATATCCGCTCGCGGCGGGAGGCCTTTGCGCGCGGCTGTCCTGACGGCAGGATGACCTGGGCAGTAAGCTGGCTGGCGCTGAACGATACGCGGCAGGAGTACAAAGATGCGCGACGGCTGCTGGCTTCTTATCACCACCGGTATGGCGACGAGATTACGTTTATTCCCGGCGGCTACTTCGCGCCGATGTATAACACTCGCGAAGAGAACCGCATAACCATTCACAAAGCGTTGCAACTGGTCTCGAACATGGTGGGAGGCGGGTATCGTCCGCAGTGTCTGGTTGCGGGGTTTATGGATGCGGAGAACCAGCGCCTGCTGGCTATCGACGAAGGCATTAACGTATGCCAGGGGCAGATATGGAGCCAGCACGGAATCGACCACGGCGATGGCGACGGCGGAATCTGCTATC
The DNA here is from genome assembly GCA_050746465.1 of Acidobacteriaceae bacterium. Taxonomy (GTDB): domain Bacteria; phylum Acidobacteriota; class Terriglobia; order Terriglobales; family Acidobacteriaceae; genus Silvibacterium. The sequence continues at coordinate 909 of JBOGMA010000287.1, read as the reverse complement.
CCTACTACCCCAGCCGCGAGCACTACCTGAAACCGGCGCAGGGACCGGCCGACTTTATTGATTGCGTTTGTCTCGATGGCTGGACGTGCGATTTTCTTTCGGCGCGGCGCGACGGCTTTCAGGGAGGCTTCAACAGCCGCATGGGCGTTGGCCCGATTGAGACGGTGGGCGATCTTGGAGAAAAAGTCGGGCGCAAAGAGATGATGGACACCACCGCCGTGCACTTCGACCGAGGCCATGCGCTGAATGGGTTCGGCTGGGTAACCGGGATATGGGAGGTTTCGATTGGCCACGATGAAGACCTGACATGGTGGCTGCAGGCCATGAAAAATCGGTGGCCGGATACAAAGGTGATGACCGAAGGAGAGTTCGGCATGGAGTGGCGCAGGCATGTGCCGAACAATTCATCGCTCAACTACCGCTTCGATGAGAAAGGGACGGGTGCGCCGGGTTCGGAAAAGCAGCTGGAGATTCAGTGGTTCATGAATCAGGAGTTCCGCCTGGCTTTGCTTCATAACTGGGAGACGAACAGTCCGCGCATGGCCATCGACTTTACCCGGTACGATCTGCCCGCGCACGAGCCCACGGGCCTGCAGCGCGAGTGGAGCCTGATGAACGTGTTGAACCAGAAGGGCACGCGGCCACAGGACAAACCCGTTCGGCTGGGGCAGCTACCGGCTGACGACCAGCGCCGCATCTATGCGCGCTATCCAGAGCTGAAGAAGTGGGCATGATGGCACAAAATTTGTTACCGACATAACGCAATGCCGCCGGTTGCGGGATTGCAGGACAAATTGCTGACGCTGCCCTTCCTACCCGTCTTCGTGTTGAAGATGCGCCAGACCGTTATGCCGGGGGAAGAAAGGTCAGACCGCATTTGGCGGCGGCAGCCATCACTCTGCCCATGAA
>JBOGMA010000286.1:0-4193 GCA_050746465.1 Acidobacteriaceae bacterium | reverse complement strand
GAACACCTTTCTGGAGAGTTACGTTTCCCGCGAACAGAACATCGAATGAATCCGGCGGCGGGTCGCTGGTCTTGCTGAAACGATCCAGGCGCACGCCATAGGGAATTTTGGTGACCTTTGCTGGGTCAATACCCATTTCTATGAAGGACCGCCGCGCGAATTCCGACGGGACCGTGATGGCGTCGGCTTGCGCGTACTCAGTTTCTTCGCGGATGATCGAACTGGGGTGCACGGGACGGCCCTTCAGTCCCCAGCGGGCGTGTTCCTCATGGAGAATTCTTGCCTGGACGCGGATATGCGAGGAGCCGCGATCGCAGACGTATTTTCCGCCACGGCGCTGGACGAGCCGACCGGTTTTGAGCCCGAACCCGGAGATTCCCACAAAGACGTCGCACTCCTCGATTTGCGACGCCACCCAGGAATCAAACAAGCGTGCATTGGCAAGATGCAGGGGCGTGGATATTCCGCGCGGGATGGCCGTATAGCGGCTAACAGCCATGATTGGTCCGTGAATCCAGGGGAATGTATGGACCTTGGCGCGGGGTACGCCTTCGCGCTTCAGGCGGATCCAGGGAAATGTGGAATAAATACTCTTGAGGCAGCCGTACGAATCGAGTTCGCGGGCAAGGTCAAAGTGATGGAAGGTGCCGGCGACGGCTTGGATGACTTTAAGGGGAGGAAGAGAAGCCGTCTCCATAGGAGCAATTTTACCGTGTGCAGGAGAGGGGGCCGTGGCGGAGCTGTACTTTACAGAATATTCGTTATCAGACATTATCAAATTGCTGGAATGGTGCTGCATGCCTGTTCCATTAAGGTGGTACTCTCGCTGGCATGCGAATTTTTAGCCTGTTTGCGCTGCTGCTTTTTCTGTCTGGCGGCTGGTTAGGTGCTCAGGCCGCAGAGCCGTCTTCGAGTCCCGTTGAGGCGATCACGCTTGGCCAGTCCACTGCGACGATTCCCGGGCCGTGGAAGTTTGAACCCGGCGACTCGCCGGTGGTTGGCGGCAAGCTGCTGTGGGCGCAGCCGGGGTTTGATGACTCGCACTGGACGACGATGGACTTGGCGCCTAAGCCCGGGTCTGTTGATTCCTCCTATGGGACGCCGGGGTTTGTGCCCGGCTGGACTGAGCAAGGGTTTCCGAACCTGTGGGGGTATGCGTGGTATCGGCTGCGGCTGCACGTTGCGGATGCGGGAGAGCCGCTCTGGATCAAAATGCCGAATAACGTGGATGACGCTTATCAGGTTTATGCCAATGGGCAGTACATGGGGCATTTTGGGAATTTCAAACCGCACGGAGTGACGCTTTATTCGGCGCGGACCTTTTCCTTTCCGCTGCCTAAGCCCGGACCCGACGGAACGCTGGACCTGGCGATTCGGTTTTATATGAGCAGCGGCACGAAGTTTCAGTCGCTGGATGCGGGAGGCATGCATATGCCGCCGGTTCTGGGGCTGGCATCCACGGTTCAGCTGCTTCAGCATGCGGACGATGATACCAATCTTCACTACTATTTAGGAGCGATTGTTCAAGCGTTACTTTTCTCGTTGCTGGCTCCGGTGGTATTGTGGGCCTGGTTTAAGAACCGGCGGGATCCCACTTTCCTGTGGCTGTTTCTGGCTTTGATGACTTCCCCGGTCGGTTTAACGCTGTTGCTACTTGGGAATCTGGGTTCCTTGATATCACTGGCGGCCAACACCATGGTCGTCAGTACTTTTATCAATTCGCTGATATTGCCGTTGTGGATCATATTCTGGTGGAGTTGGTTTGGGTTGCGCGGCAAACGATGGATACCCAGGCTGGCCTGGTTGCTGATGATTGCGGAGATTCTGGCGGCGGCCTTTGTGCGGCTGCCGACCGTCGGCTACAACTTGTTGCCGCGAGCGTGGCTGGCAGGATGCAATACGGCCTCGGCTGTTTTGCTGGCGGCAATGGGCATATTGCTGCTGGTCATTCTTGTGGAGGGTTTTCGCCGCGACCGCACGGAGGCACTGGTGGCGGTGCTGCCAATCCTGCTCTTCGAGTTCTCGCAGTTTAACGGTTTCCTGCTTAACAAATTCGGATTTTCAACCCAGTTTTATCCGTTCGGAATCGGCATCAGCATGGCGGCAATCGCGGAGATTCTGATGGTTCTGGTGATCGGCGCGCTGGTGCTGCGGCGGTTCCTGCGAACGCAGGTGCAGGAGGAGCTTGCGCGACAGTCGGTTGCGCAGGAGTTGGAGCAGGCGCAGCAATTGCAGCAGCGCGTGCTGGTTCCGGAGGAACTGAAGTCCCCCTTCTTCTCCGTACAGTCGGAATACCGGCCCGCGCAGACGGTGGGCGGAGACTTCTTCCAAACGATTACGAAAGCAGACGGCAGTTTGCTGGTGGTGATCGGGGATGTATCCGGCAAAGGAATAAGCGCGGCGATGCTGGTTGCGGTGGTGGTGGGCGCGATTCGCAGCCGGGCCATGGAGAGCTTTGAGCCGAGTTCCCTGCTGAAGCTGCTGAATGCTTGCCTGCTGGGGCGCTCGGGAGATCATTTTGCGACGTGCCTGGCGGCTGAGTTTGAGCCTGACGGCATGGTGCGGATGGCGAATGCAGGGCATTTGCGGCCTTACCTGAACGGCGAGGAGATGGAGTTGGAAGGATCGCTGCCGCTAGGCTTGAGCGCGGAGATTGATATATCGGTGAGCAGCTTGACGCTGCAGCCGGGCGATCATCTTACGTTGCTGACCGATGGCGTGCTGGAAGCGACGAATGCGAAGAACGAACTCTTTGGGTTTGAGCGGACGCAGGCGATCAGCGGGCAATCGCCGGCGGTGATCATGGAGCAAGCCCAGAGCTTTGGCCAGCAGGACGACATCACGGTGCTGAGCGTGGAATTTGCCGGAGTGGCGGAGCGCGTGTGAGTTAGACTTTCTCCAACAACCGGGGAGAATCTTGGCGAGAATTACACGTAGAGAGATGCTGGGCAAGTCCTCCCTTGCGGCGGCGGTGCTGGGAATCAAGCTTCCTTCGATTGCGGCAGATGAGAACAATAGAGCCGGTAGCCGCAAGCTGAACGTTGTGGTGGTGGGAGCGCATCCGGACGATCCGGAAACGGGATGCGGCGGAACGATTGCCCTGTACACCGAGTATGGACACAAGGTAACGATTATTTACCTGACGCGCGGAGAGGCGGGAATTCCGAACAAGTCGGCTGCGGAGGCGGCGGCGATTCGGACGGCGGAATGCGAGAAGGCTTGCGCGATTCTGAAGGCGCGGCCAGTATTTGCGGGACAGATTGATGGCAACACCGAAGTGAACGCGCGGCGGTATATCGATTTTCAAAAACTGCTAGCGGCTGAGAACCCCGACATTGTGTTCACGCACTGGCCGGTAGACTCGCACCGCGACCATCGCGCCGCTTCCCTGCTGACCTACGATGCGTGGCTGGATGGCGGCCGCAAGTGGGACCTTTATTATTTCGAAGTCCTGCATGGGGAGCAGACGCAGGTTTTCCAGCCGACGGAGTTTGTGGACATCACCAGCGTTGCCGCGGAGAAGAAGGCGGCGTGCTTTGCCCATGCCAGCCAGCGTCCCACGACAGACTTCTGGCCGCAGCATGAGGCAATGGCGAAGTTTCGCGGCAAGGGCTGCGGGGTTCCGGAGGCGGAGGGATTTGTGCGGCACTGGCTAAGTCGCGAGACTGGGGTTCCGGTGAAAGAATGAAGGTATGCGGGCCGCGGTTTTGCATGCGTCGAATATCGGTCGTGAGTCTCCACTGAAAATTGAGGATGTGCCGGCGCCGGAGCCGGGACCAGGCGAGGCGCTGCTGCGTGTGGAAGCGTGCGGAGTTTGCCGAACCGATCTGCACATCGCGATGGGCGAGCTGAAGCCGCTGCGCGACGCGCTGATTCCCGGACACCAGATTGTGGGTCGCGTCGAGCGAGTGGGCGCGGGCGTGGCTGCGGAGGTAGTTGGGCGCGTAGGCGTTTCGTGGATGGGCGGCGTGGATGGGACGTGTCCGCTGTGTCGCAAGGGGCGGGAGAACCTATGTGACAACCCGGTGTTTACGGGCTACTCGGTGAACGGCGGATATGCGGAGTATGCGACGGCCCGGGCGGACTTCTTAATTCCCTTGCCTGAGGACGCGGCGGCTGAGGAGCTGGCTCCACTGCTGTGCGCGGGAATTATTGGGTATCGCAGCCTGAAGGTTGCGGGCGTGGAGCACGGC
>JBOGMA010000285.1:0-7695 GCA_050746465.1 Acidobacteriaceae bacterium | reverse complement strand
CTCTCGCCAGAGAACGCTCTCCAGTTCCATCACGATCCGGAAACCTGCAAATTTGCGGGGAATACTAACGGTACTGCCGGTTCGTATCTAGTAAGCTATTGATTCTAAATTTACATGGCGGAGAGGGAGGGATTCGAACCCCCGATAGCCTTTCGACTATGCCTGATTTCGAGTCAGGTGCATTCAACCGGGCTCTGCCACCTCTCCGAATCTTCATCGTACCAAAATGGCGGAGATCGTGAAACGGATACAGCTCTCCGGTTTGGGTCCATTTTTGCTAGGTCACTTCGCGTTTGGGTTTTCTGGTCAGCAGGAAGATCATCAGCAGGATTGCGGCAACGGCAATGACTCCGGCAAGGCTCAGGACGCGGAGAATGGCGACGGAATAGCGTCCCGTGCTGGGCACGTAATTACAGCAGTAGAGAAGCACGATATCGCTCAGCGAGCCGATGCGGCGCTTGCTGGCCTGAATCAGCGCGAGCCGCAAGTCGCGCGAGGGGTAGTCGATTCCGGAGAGGTATTTCGACATGCGTCCGTCGGGCGTTGCGATCATGATGACGCTGGAGTGGGCGAACTGGTCCAACTTGCCATCCGGACCGGGAACACGGACGTAATGGAAGCCGGCAGCCTGCGCCAGATCGGTGATGGACTGCTGCGGCCCGGTGAGAAAGTGCACGCCATTCGTCGTTCCGGCGTCACCTAATTCCGCAAGAAATTTCCGCTTCGCGTTTACGGAATCAGCGGTGGTGTCCATGGGATCGAAGCTGGCCACCAGCACGTCGTATTGATTGCCGGCATTAAAGCGGGTTCCGCGCAGCGACTCGGCCATGCCGTGCAGCACCTGGGGACAAAGCAGCCCGCAGTGATAGTAGACCAGGGCCATGACGACCGGCCTGGAGCCGAAATATTTGCCCAACGTGACGTTATTTCCGGACTCATCAATGAAGTGGTCCGTAAGCGGCAGAGCAGAGTTGAGCCGCTGGTCGATGCCTGCGTTTTTCAGATATGCGGGAGTCTGCTGCGCGGAAGCGCCGAGCGGTTTTTCCGCCAGATGCTGCGCCATAATAGGCAATGCACAGGCTACAAATGCTGCGAGCAGTACAAATAACGAGGGACGGCGAAAACTCATTTGCGTACCAAGATACGCCCTTCGGGGCACGCTTTGCCGTACTTCAGGAAAGAAATGGCGCTTCCCTGATGCGAATGGCGATATCCTAGTTGTATATGCAGCGACGTTTATTGTTTGTGGATGATGAACCAGCCATCCGTGCAACGTTGGCGGTGATCCTCCACAATCATGGCTTCGAGGTAACTGCGGCGGCAACGGTGGCCGAAGCCCTCCAAAAGATCACTTCTGAAAAATTTGAGGTATTGCTTTCAGATCTGAACATCGGCAATCCAGGGGACGGGCTGACCGTAGTCAGCGCCATGCGCCGGACCCAGCCAGAAGCCGTGACCATGATCCTGACTGGATTCCCAGCCTTTGAAACCGCACTGGAGGCAATCCGCCAGCAGGTGGACGATTACATCGTGAAACCGGCGGACATTCCCAGCCTGATAAGCGCAATTGAAAGAAAGCTGGCCGGCCCCAAGCCGCGGCAACTGCCGCCGCCCAAACGCGTTGCCATGCTGATCCAGGAAAACCTGCCGCGCGTCGAGGAGCTTTGGCTTGCGTCCGTGGAAAGAGACTCCGACCTCTCGCGGTTGCCTCAAGGCCGCGAACAGCGGCTCCTTGCCGTGCGTGGAGTTCTGGAGGAAGTCATCTGCGCGGCGCAATCATACTCCGGCGAAGATTCCGGGCAACGCAAAGGCCATGCATCGCGACGCCGCGGATGGGATGGATACACCCCGAAAATGGCGTTGACGGAATTCTGCTTGCTGCGAAAATCGCTATCTCAGGTTGTTCAGGAAAATCTACTGGCGGTGAATTTCAGCTATCTAGTCCCGGACCTTACCCGGGTCAACGAGAGTCTAGACGTGCAAGCGCAGGCCGCCCTGACCGAACTGGGCGAAGGATTGGACAAGAGCCCAGCCTTCGTTGGCTAGGCTTCGGGTGCCTTCTTCCCTCGGCGTGCGCCGACTTTGGCAATGCGGTGTTGCCGTCCTCGACGGCAGTAGCCACGAATGTTAGTTTTATAGAAGAGTTGTTTCCCACCAACATTTATCCAGCTTGGGAGAGTTCCACACACATGCAGACCAGCTATAACGGATTGCCCTTGCCTTCTGACGGCGAGGCGATTCAGTACGCCGATGGAAAATTCACCGTTCCCAATCATCCCATTATCCCGTTTATCGAAGGCGACGGCACGGGGCGCGATATCTGGCGCGCGTCGCAACGCGTTTTCGACGCTGCCGTGGAAAAAGCCTATGGCGGCAAGCGCTCCGTGAAGTGGTTTGAAGTGTTCGCGGGCGAGAAGGCCTTTCGCAAGTTCCAGACCTGGCTTCCCGATGAAACCGTGAATGCGGCGCGCGATCTGCGGGTCTCGATCAAAGGCCCGCTGACCACTCCGGTGGGCGGCGGCATTCGCTCGCTGAATGTGGCGTTGCGGCAAATCCTCGACCTTTACTCGTGTGTTCGCCCGGTGAAGTACTACGATGGTGTGCCCAGCCCGGTGAAGCATCCGGACAAGCTGAACGTGGTGATCTTCCGCGAAAATACGGAGGATGTTTATGCGGGCGTTGAGTTTCGCGAAGGTACGGCGGATGCGAAAAGGCTGATCGATTTTTTGAATAATGATCTACTGAAGGGCGGCAAGAAAAAGGTCCGCGCGGATTCGGGCGTGGGCATCAAGCCCATCTCCATTACCGGAACCAAGCGGCTGGTGCGGCGCGCAATTGAGTACGCAATTGCGAACAGCCGTAAATCCGTCACGCTGGTGCACAAGGGCAATATCCAGAAATTCACCGAAGGCGCGTTCCGCGAGTGGGGCTATGAGGTCGCGGTGCAGGAGTTTCGCGATCAGACCGTCACGGAGCGCGAGAGCTGGATCCTTGGCAATCAGGAAGCGAACCCGAACCTGACGGTAGAGCAGAATGCCGCGCTCATTGAGCCGGGGCTGGAGTTCGGCAATGACGAATTTCGCAAGGCGCTGTATGCGGAAGTGAAGCAAGTGCTCGACTCGATCGGAAAGTCGCACGGCAATGGGCAGTGGAAGAAGAAGGTGCTAATCAACGACCGCATCGCCGACTCGATTTTCCAGCAGGTGATTATTCGTCCGGACGAGTATAGCGTGCTGGCGTGCCCGAACCTCAATGGCGACTACATTTCGGACGCGTGCGCCGCACAGGTGGGCGGGTTGGGCATTGCGCCGGGCGCGAACATCGGCGATGGATATGCCGTATTTGAAGCGACGCATGGGACCGCTCCGAAATATGCGGACAAGGATGTGATCAATCCGGGCTCCGTGATGCTTTCAGGCGTGATGCTCTTTGAGTTTCTCGGGTGGAAGGAAGCCGCGAAGCTGATCGAAGACTCGCTGGAAAAGACGATTCAACAGAAGTACGTGACTTACGACTTTGAGCGCCAGATGCAGGGCGCAACCAAAGTGAAGACCAGCGAATTCGCAACACGAATGATTGCGAATATGTGACTGTCCGTTCAGGCAGCGGCGCCTTCGCCGCGTTAATGTTGGTAGCAAATCAGAAGGAGCATCATGCGTAAAAAAGTAACGATTGTAGGAGCGGGAAACGTCGGTGCGACGACCGCTCATTGGATTGCCTCAAAAGAATTAGCGGATGTAGTTCTGCTGGATGTGGTTGAAGGCGTGCCACAGGGCAAGGGGCTCGACCTGCTGGAAGCGATGCCGATTGAGAAACGCGACTGCCGCATTATTGGAACCAACGATTACGCTGATTCGGCCAACTCCGATATTGTCGTCATTACTGCCGGCATTCCGCGCAAGCCGGGAATGAGCCGCGACGATCTGCTGCAGACCAACTACAAGATTATGTCGGATGTAGTGAGCAAGGTCACGGCGCAGTCGCCGAATGCGATCCTCATCATCGTATCCAATCCGCTCGACGCCATGGCGCAGACCGCGTATCGGCAGGCGAAGTTCAACCGCGAGCGCGTGATCGGCATGGCCGGGGTACTGGACTCCGCGCGTTTCCGGACGTTCATTGCGGAAGAGTTGAACGTTTCGGTTGAGAACGTAACGGCGTTCGTGCTTGGCGGGCACGGCGATACGATGGTTCCGCTGCCGCGCTATTCCACCGTCGCCGGCATTCCTATCACCGAATTGATCGAGAAGTCGCACCTCGACGCAATTGTGCAGCGCACACGCGACGGCGGCGCCGAAATCGTCAAGCACCTGAAGACCGGCAGCGCCTTCTACGCGCCTTCGGCAGCGGCCACCGAAATGGTCGAGGCCATCCTGAAGGACAAGAAAAAGATCCTGCCCTGCGCCGCATTTCTTGAGGGCGAGTACGGAATCAACGGCTACTATGTCGGCGTTCCCTGCAAACTGGGCGCGCGTGGACTGGAGCAGATCATTGAGATCAAGTTGAGTCCGGAAGAAGACGCGGCGCTGAAGAAGTCCGCGGCGGCGGTGAAGGAGTTGTGCTCGGTCATCGGCGTCTAGGGACTGGCAGTCCAGGCATACGCGCTTCGCGCAAGAGCAAGGCCCGTTTTCGAGCGGGCCTTTCCTTTTGCTCTCCACCAAAGTATTCTAATGATTTTCATAGGAGGGAGTGATACTATCGGTCGACTTTCAAGGAGAGCTTTTGATGAAGCAATTTTTTGCGGTACTTCTCTGCCTCTTGATTCCGGTTGCGGCGTTTGCGGCTGACAACACCTACAAAGTGACTTATGACGGCGGTTCGATTGCGGGCACGAAAGCGGGCTCCGGCGCAAGATTATCGATCGAAGCAAGCCAGATTCGGTTGATGAGCAAAGGACAGGATTTGGCCGTAGTCCCCACTTCCTCCATCACCGAAATCAGCTACGGACAGGACGTGCACCGGCGCGTTGGCGCGGCTATCGGACTTGCGGTGGTTTCGTTCGGAGTCGGCGCACTGATGGCGCTCACCAAATCCAAAAAGCATTACATTGGGTTGACCTGGTCCAACGGTGACAAGAAGGGCGGCTTCGTAATGCAGTGCGGCAAGAATGATTACCGCGGCATTCTGCTGGGCCTGGAGGGCGTAACCGGGAAAAAGGCCGTGGACTCTGACGCCATGACAGTCAAGAACTGATCACAGGTATAGCCGACCTACAAAGGCCCGCTTTCCTGCGGGCCTTTTGTTTGGCTTCTCAGCACACAAGCCGCTCTCGCGGAATTTTCATTCCGTCCAGACGGCCCAGCAGGGTTACGGCCACGAGTTCCGGCTGGAAGAGCGTCTTCGCCATTTCCATCACCTGCTCCGCCGTGACCGCTTCCACGCGGTCCAGAATCTCCTGCAGGCCGAAGAAGTAGTTGAAGTACATCTGCTGGCGGGCGAGGTTGGACATGCGCGACATGGAGCTTTCTAGCGACAGCAGCAGGTTTCCCTTCAACTGGTCCTTGGCGCGACGGAGTTCATCTTCCGGCAAGGGTTCCTTTTTCAGGCGAGTGAACTCTTCCATTACGAGATCCACAACCTGTACGGCGCGCGCCGAGGAGGTTCCCGCAAACACGCAGAGCGAGCCGGTATCGCTGTAGGGATTGAGGTCGCTATAGATGGCATAGGCCAGGCCGCGCTCCTCGCGGATGGTTTGGAAGAGGCGCGAGCTCATGCCGCCGCCGAGCACGGTGTTCAGAATGAGGGTGGTGTAGCGAGTCTCGTCCGCAACGCGGGGCGCTGGAACGCCCAGGCACAACTGCACCTGCTCCAGAGACTTCTTGTTGCGCAGGTTGATCTTTGCCGCAGTTTTAGGGACCGCAGCGAGGAAATCGCTCTCGCCGCCGGGCAGTGATTCAAATCGACGGGTCACCTGCTCCACAAACGAGTCGTGCTCAATGTTTCCGGCGGCGGAAAAAATCATGTTGCCGCCCACGAATCGCGAACCATAGTAGTCGAAGAGCGTCTCGCGTTCAAAGCCGCGAACCGTTTCCTTGGTTCCCAGGATCGGCTTGCCCAGCGGATGGTCCTTCCAGAAGTTCTGGGTGAAGATTTCGTGCACCAGATAGTCGGGGTTGTCCTCGTCCATCTTGATCTCTTCCAGAATCACGCCGCGCTCGCGCTGAATCTCCTCCGTGGCGAAAGTTGGGTTCAGCACGAGATCGGACAATAGTTCAAGTGCTACTGGAACGTGATCGTCTAGAACCTTGATATTGAAGCAGATTGTTTCTTTTCCAGTAAACGCGTCGAGATTTCCGCCGATGGCGTCTACTTCCCGCGCCAGCGTTTGCGCCGAGCGTGATTTGGTCCCCTTGAAGACCATGTGTTCCACAAAATGCGAGATGCCGTTAACCGGGGCCAGCTCGTGCCGGGAACCCGATCGCACACACACCACCATGGCGACCGAGCGACCGTGCTCCATCTTCTCGGTCAAAATCACAAGCCCATTGGGCAAAGTCGTGCGCCGTATATTTCTCTCGTTATCCATTGAATTCCGCGCCTTTCCTGATCCCCCGGCCCCCACCCAGTTCAGACACTATGGTCTAAGGGCATCCGAAAACCCGTCAGGGAGAACATCACATCGAGTGCGTTATGCTTAACTCTGAATCCGGTGTTGCGATGACATCAGGCAGGAAACCAGCTTCCATCATTTTAGACGCTTCCCAAGCCCTCAACGATCCTTTCCTTTTTGGCCTTAAGAATGAGGAACTTGCGGCTCTACTTCAGGGATTTTCAGCGCCCGGCTACCGGGTTCGGCAGCTTTCCCATGCGCTCTACCGGCAGTGGATTTCCGATCTGGATGAGATCTCAACGCTACCCAAAATGTTGCGCGAGCAGCTTGCGAATTCGGGCTACTCGGTGGGACTGCCGCAGATTGCCGAGACCTTCCGATCCGTGGACGGGACCGAGCGCTACCTGATCGCAATGGCCGACGGGCAGACGGCGGAAACGGTCTGGATGCCGGAGGGGGATGCCGGTGAATCCGGCGACGGGAGCGAGGCGGGAAACTACCGGGATGCGACGATCTGCGTTTCCAGCCAGATCGGGTGTGCCGTGAACTGTCAGTTTTGCCTGACGGCGAAGTTGGGAATCATCCGCAACCTTACGGCCGGAGAAATTGCCGGGCAGGTGGTGGCCGTGCTCAAGCGGCATAATGTCCAGATTGGGCGGGACCGCATCAACCTGGTGTTCATGGGGATGGGCGAGCCGTTCCTGAACTACGACGCGTTTATGGATGCGGTGCGGCTGCTGGTCACGGAAGTCGGCATCTCCGAATCGCGAATGACGGTTTCGACTTCGGGCATTATTCCCGGAATCGAGCGGTTTGCGACGGAGCCGGTAAGGCCGAAGCTGGCGATTTCGCTCAATGCTCCCAATGATCGGATTCGGGAGCAGATCATGCCCATCAACCGCAAGTGGGACATTGACCGGCTGCTGCGGGCGGTGCGGCAGGTTCCGCTGCGCGCGAAAGAGAAGCTGACGTTCGAATATGTCCTGCTGGGCGGAGTCAACGACCAGCTCAAGCATGCGGATGAGGTGGGCGCTCTGCTACGGCGAGTGAATCGTCCGCTGAAGGTGAACCTGATTGTGTGGAACCCGGGCCCCGGGATCAAATACGACATGCCGCAGCCGCACCAGGTTATCGAGTTCCAGCAT
>JBOGMA010000284.1:0-16989 GCA_050746465.1 Acidobacteriaceae bacterium | reverse complement strand
CGTCGATCCCGGCCAGCACCAGCGGCTGGCGAAGCTCTTCAGGCAGAGCGTCGATCAGCCGATACAACCCCGCCGCGCTATCCGCGCTCACCGCCCGCTGCTCCGGCGAAGCCGCTCGCGAGGGCGTCGTATCCGCCTCTACGTCGGCGACGTCCAAAGCCGGAATCCGCCGCAGGTCCAGAGCCAGCCGCCACGCCGTCCGCGCCAGGAAAGCTCGTTCATCCCGCATCCCACGCCACCGGCCGTTGCGATAGAGCTTCAGGAACGTCTCCTGCGCAACGTCCTCGGCGTCATGCGCATTTCGCAGCAGCGCGAACGCCACACGAAAGACGAACCGATGTTGCCGGTAAACCAGCAGCGAAAACTCCTCATCGCTCGCGGTGCGCTCGCGCTCATGCAACCTGTCCGTCTCCTTCGCGCTGATGGGGTGTGCCGTCGCCATGCTGCTATTCAACCCCTAAGACGGACGAAAGGGAACAGGTGTTCGGATATTTTTCGTTTACACTCACTTCGTGACGAATCAAAATTTACCAGGGCACCAATCGGCACATCGCGTCGTCGCGGTAATCCCGGCGCGGCTGGCCTCAACGCGCCTCCCGCGCAAGGTATTGCGCGAAATTGCAGGCGAGCCCATGCTGGTCTGGATTTATCGCGCGGCGCAATCGTGCAAGCTGCTTGACCAGGTGCTGATCGCGACCGACTCCGACGAGGTAATGTCGTTCGCCCGCCAGCGCGGGCTGGATGCGGCCCTCACTCCGGCCGACTGCGCCAGCGGAACCGACCGCGTCTACGCCGTCGCGCAGTCAATTCCGGCGGACATCTACGTCAACATCCAGGGCGATGAGCCGATGCTGCGCTCCGAGCATATTGCGGCCCTTCTGGAGCCGTTCGCGAGACCCGAAGTGGAAGTTGCAACGCTGGCCACGCCGTGCGCCGACGACCAGATCGACAATCCGAACGCCGTGAAGGTTGTAACCGCCGCGAATGGCCGAGCGCTCTACTTCTCCCGAGCCACCATTCCGTATGACCGCGACCGGCAGGGAAGCATTGCCTACCGCAAGCACCTTGGACTTTACGCTTATCGCCGCGCAGCGCTGCAGCAGTTTCCCAAGCTGCCGCCCAGCGCGCTGGAAGCAGCGGAAAAGCTGGAGCAGTTGCGGTTTCTCGAAAACGGAATCGACATCTACGTAACGGAAACGCCGCACGACACCATCGGCGTGGATACCGAAGAGGACCTGCGGCGAGTCGAGGAGATTCTGCGCGCGAGCCGCGCTAAACCTTAGCGTTGTCTCGCTCTTTCGCAGACTCCAGCGGACGCCGCGGCTCGGTCATGCGCACCGGGTCCAGAATCTCGGCGATATCCTTTTCGCTCAGCAGCTTCTTCTTGCGTGCGAGCGAAATGATGGATTCGCCCGAAGCAATGGACTCCTTTACCAGCTCCGCAGCCTTCGCATAACCGATGTAAGGATTCAGTGCCGTCGCCAGCGAAACTGTGCTCTGCGCGTAGAAGTTGCACCGCTCGGTGTTGGCCGTGATGCCCTGTACGCAGCGCTCGTTGAAGACACGCAGCATGTTGGCGAGAATCGTGATGCTTTGCAGAACGTTGTAAGCCATGGTGGGCATCATGACGTTCAGCTCAAGCTGTCCGGCCTGCACAGCCAGGGCGACCGCCGCATCGTTGCCAACGACCTGGAAGCTCACCATCGCGGCAAGCTCCGGCATCACGGGATTGATCTTGCCTGGCATAATCGACGAGCCTGGTTGCAAACTCGGCAGATGAATTTCGCCGAAACCGGTGTTCGGTCCGGAAGACAGCAGCCGCAGGTCGTTTGAGATGCGAATCACTTCCAGCGCAATGCCGCGCAGCGCGGCGCTTACGTCCGCCATGCAGGCGTTCGACTGCATCGCCCAGCGCATGTCCTCCGCGGGAACAAGCCTCTGTCCGGAGATGCGCGCGAGGTTCGCGACGGCCTTCGCGCGGTAGTCGGGATGGGTATTGATTCCGGTGCCGACCGCCGACCCGCCCAGTCCGAGTTCGCGGAGCGTATCAGCCGAGGTGGCGAGAAACTTCCGGCCCTTCTCGATCGCAAGTCCGTAAGCCGCGAACTCCTGTCCGAGCCGGAGCGGCACCGCGTCCTGCATATGCGTGCGGCCCGACTTCATCACATCGTGAAACTCTTTGGCTTTCGCCGCAAAGCTCGCCGCGAGCGCGTCCAGCACAGGGTAGAGCGTTTCCAGATTGAGCAGCGTCGCCAGCCGCATGGAAGTCGGAAAGACATCATTGGTGGACTGGCCGTAGTTCACGTGGTCGTTGGGATGAACCCGCGCGTACTCGCCCAGCTTGCCGCCTACAATTTCATTCGCTCGATTGGCGACAACTTCATTCGTGTTCATGTGGAACGAGACACCAGCCCCGGCCTGGAAGACATCGACGACGAATTCGCTGTTCCACTTGCCATCGATCACCTCCTGCGCGGCAGACATAATGGCATTGGCGCGTTCGGCATCGACAAGGCCAAGCTCGCGGTTGGCTTCTGCGGCGGCGTACTTCACCATTCCGATGGCGCGGATAAGCGCCGGATGCGCCCTCATTCCGGAGATGGGATAATTCTCGACAGCGCGCGCGGTTTGCGCTCCGTAATAGGCGCTCGCGGGCACCTCAACGTATCCAAGTGAATCTTTTTCCTTGCGTGTTTCAGCCATGCAGCCGCTCCTCATTCTTTGTCGAATATGTCTTCATTATATGAGCTTGTAACGAGCGCGAATTCGAAGGCGGACGAGCGACAGGCGAAAATCGACTAAGCTAAAACCATGGATGCGGCAAGAGGTGCGAATGAATTTGATGTGCTGGTGATTGGCGCGGGACCAACGGGAATGGCGTGCGCCATTGAGGCGCAGCGAGCCGGCTTCCGCACTGTGATAGTGGACAAGGGATGCCTTTGCAATTCCATCTACCACTATCCGTCTCACATGACCTTCTTCACGACGCCGGAGCTTTTGGAGATTGGCGACATTCCATTCCCCAGCCCGAACCAGAAGCCCGTTCGCAACGAGGCGCTGGAGTATTACCGCGGCGTAGCCGAGCACTGCCGCCTCGACGCGCGCCTCTACCGGCTGGTGGAATCCGTAACGGGTAGCGATGGCAATTTCGAGGTGCTAACGAAGGACCGCTTCGGCCGGACGGAGACTTTTCGCACGAAGAAAATGATTGTCGCTACCGGATATTACGATCTGCCCAACTACATGAACATCCCCGGCGAAGACCTGCCCAAGGTGCATCACTACTACGACGACCCGCACCCTTACTACGACCTGGACGTGGTGGTGATTGGAGGTAAGAACTCGGCAGCTATCGCCGCACTGGAGCTATGGCGTCACGGAGCGCGCGTTACCCTTGTGCATCGCGGGCCGGCCATGCACAAGCACGTCAAGTATTGGATTCTTCCGGACATTGAAAACCGCATCAAGCATGGCCAGATCGCGGCCTGCTTCAACAGTCGGGTGACAGAGATTGCTCCCGACTCCGTCACGCTGGAAACTCCGAAAGGGAAGCGCGTGCTGCCCAACGACGTGGTTTTCGCGCTGACCGGGTATCATCCTGACTTCGATTTTCTGACCGCTCTGGGCGTGCGCTTCGAGGGCAAGGACCGGCTGCCGGTTTGTGACGCGCAATGTCTTGAGAGCAATGTGCCGGGAATCTATCTGGCCGGCGTGATCGTGGCAGGCTCGCGAACCAACGAGATATTCATCGAGAACGGGCGCTTTCACGGGCGGCAAATTGCCGAGGACCTGAAGCGCAAGCTCGCGCCGCACGAATCCGGAGTTACGGTTTCATAAGCGACGTTGCTTCGCCCGCAAGGATCGACCCGAACTTACCCCGGCTGGATGTTCCGGCCATTTTCTTGATCGCGCAACTCGGAGCCGGATTTGGTCCAGCGTGCTTCGAGCGGGTTACGTGGAAGCGGTTGAGCTTCATAAAGCGAACCCGCAGTCCTCCAAGCGTTGCCGGCATTGCGCGCGGCGAAATGTTTGGATCGACCAACACCAGAAGCGCGGGATCGCGCGGATTGTCGAGGCTTCGCGCCACGCCCACCCCGAAGATTGACGGGTCATGAAGCAGGCTGGGCGCGTATTGCGCGACGACCGCTTTGGCTCTGGCGTAATCGGCGGACGTGAGGCTGAGACCGTCGGTCAGTTGCGGAGTTTGTGGAGCGGCATTGCGGGCGAGGGCAGCGGCATCGGTGCGGATGACCTGGGTACGCACTCCCTGGACGGTCGGCGGCACGCTTGCTCCAGCATGCGCGTTGTCCACATAAACAACAAGCGCCGGATCGCCGGGATGATCGAGGCTGCTGCCGTTGCTTACGGCCAGGATTCCTTTTTCCGGATTCACCAGCAGCGCTCCGGCGGTTTGCGCGACATGTTCGCCGAGAGCGGCGGCCTGCGCGGAAAGCGGCGTGGCCACGACCGGCGGACGGGAGTCATACCGAACGCAGGCGATGTTGTGCGGCGAGGAACTGCCGACGATGCTCATGGCGCTGCCGGTTTCAGTTCCAAGCTCGCGCAGCACGTCTCCAATAGGATTGGCGATGCTCAGCCCGTGTCCCTTGCCGTCCGTTCCGCCGGCGAAGAACAGGCCCACCGGCTCGGCATTCGAAGCGTCCAAAACCAGCGCGCCGGAGTCGCCGCTGTCGGAGAAGCGGTCACCAGCGATGGCGATTTGTCCGGTGAAAACTTTGGTGTAATAGGGCTGGGTTTCGGCGCAGTCCTTGAAGTAATCAACCTTTACGCTAAGGTCGAGCGCGGCGACGGTGGAACAGGTGAGCCCCGTGGTGCGGCCGCTTTTTACGAGCTTCAGGTCATTGAGATTGCTTGCGGACAGAGCTTCGCCCGTGCCGGCCATGGGTGGAGCCGCGCCCAACATTTCGCTGGAATTTTCGGAGTGGGTGGGGGAAGCAAGTTGCAGAATGCTGCCGTCAGGATTGACTGCGCCTGGAATTACCGAGGCCAGCGCGGCGTCCACGTTGGTTTGCGATGATGCCAACGGGACGAGGTACTTCAGCGTTCCGACCGGGCGAAGGGTTGACCCGGCATGGCTGAGCGGCACGCATCCGTCATCGATCATCCCGGGCTGGTCAATGGCGTCGCCGGGCCGCCCCTGGTCTGATTCGGCAAGCACGTGATTGTTGCTCAGAATGTACTGGTCATGCTTGCTGTCCTCGACAAGCGCGCCCAACGTGCCGCCGCAGCAATCCGCCACATAGGACTCGCCTGAAGCATCCTGATAGGTGTCGTAGTCGTTGTCATTGCCGCCCGAAGATCCGAGCGATATGGCCCCATTCTGCGCGCTTTGATTCGCGATCGGCGCGCTGTTTACCCCATCCGCATTCAGCAGAATTTTCAACGGCGCAGCGGTGGCGGAGCCGTCCACCGTGGCTTTCAAATACACGGTAGCGTTCGACGGGGACAATGGCGCCGTATAGAGCACTTTGCAGGTCGTGTATTGGTCGAGGCTGCGCTTGCAGCTTGCATTGCTCAGGGTTCCCGCATCGCTGCCGCTCGGCGCATTGGTAGACAGGCTCCAGTGAACGGAACCGGCGTTGACTTCGGCTATTTCTGCCTTTGCCTCAAGGGTGGCGCCGGTGGCGAGCGAAGCGTTCTCTGGAAGGAGCGGCTGCACGAAGCCCGGCGTGATGCTCAGCGTCTTGCTGGCCACTTCGGTTGAATCGCCTTTAAGCCGGGCAGTGACCTGAACCGTCACGCTGTTCTGAGAAAGAGCCGAAGGCGGCGTGTACAGGCCCTTGGAGTCGACGTGTCCCTCACCGAGAGTGGGCGCGTTGTCGCCGCTCACTGACCAGACCACCGGGGCCGCTTGGCCTGAGGGAAGCCGCGCGCCAAACCGCACCTGACTGTTGGACGAAACCGTGGTTGACGATGCAGAGAGCGAAAAAGCGCCATTGGCGCTCGCAGTCTCAAACTGGCCCACGCCGCACCCCGCCAGCAGCACGAGAAGCGCCGGAATCGCGAGAGCGGGGGATTTGCAGTGTCGCGAAATCATCAAGCTTGCCTGCCGCCGAGGGCAGCCACTAACCCTTTATCTTAGGCTCGTTTGAGCCACATCGGCCATGAATTCTGTTTGCAAGTTTTCCATCCTGATGCTTGCTCATGTTGCGGACCAGGCCACATCATGCGTCATGAAATTACGTTTTTCAGGAAGCCGCGAATGCCGATGCCCCACAGAATCGCGAGCGACACCAGCATTGCGAAGACGATGGCCCACCAGGGCATGTGCGGAACTCCGGGCGTGAGCGCGGCTCTCAAGCCCTCGCTCATGTAAACCATGGGATTGACCAGCACGGCAATCTGCAGCCAGCGCAGATGACTCAGGACTTCCCATGGGTAATAAACACATCCCAGAAACGTAACGGGAACCACGATGATTGAGAACACCAGGCCGATCTGCTGCGGCTTGACGTTTGCGCCGATGGCCAGCCCCAGCGCGCCGGCCAAAAGGCTCGAAAGAATCAGGGTGAGGATGAACATGGTCCAGCTTGTGACCTGGAAATAGACCGGTGTAGCCGGAACCCAGATGGCGAGTGGCAACACCAGCAGCGCGGACAGAATGCTCTGGAGAGCGCTGAAGCCAACCTTCTCCGCGGCCACTGCCCACACGGGCAGCGGGCACATCACGCGGTCGTCGATCTCGCGCGTTATGCCGAACTCCTGCGAAAGCGGCAGGGCCACTGTAGCGATGCCGCAGAACATAATCGCCACGGCCATCAGTCCCGGCAGCAGAATGGTGGCGAAGCTGGGGCCGCCTACAGCGTTGGCCTGCCCAATGCGCGGCATCAAAAACGTGAAGACGAACAGAAACAGCAGCGGCTGCATGATGATGCGCGCGATGAAGGGGCCGATTTCCCGGCCCAGTACGCGCAGGTCGCGCAGCATCAGTCCCATCAATGCGCCCGTATAAGACACGCGCTGCTGCTCCTGCAGGCGCACGGCGGTGGTGGCGCTACTCACGCAAGTCCCTCCCCGTCAATTGAATAAACACGGTCTCCAGGCTCGGTTCGTTGATGGACATATCCCGGACACCATAGTTGTGAGTGGCTTGCACCAACTCGGGCAGCAGCCCGTCCAGATGATGCGCGAAGAGCCGCAGCCCGCCGGAGATCGGCTCCACGCTGCGAATCTGCGGAAGCTCGCGGAGCGTTTCGGCGAGCGGTTGGGTTGACTCTTCCGAACGGAGTGCCAGTTCGATGCGGGTGCTTGCTCCCAGCGTGGTCTTCAGCCGTTCCGGAGAGTCGAGCGCCAGCACCTTGCCGTGGTCGATAATCGCCACGCGGTCGCACAACTCGTCCGCTTCTTCCATGTAGTGAGTCGTCAGCACCACCGTGATTCCTTCTTCGCGCAGGCGGCGCACCGCGTCCCACATGGCGATGCGGCTCTGCGGATCAAGCCCCGCGCTCGGTTCATCAAGGAAGAGCACAGCGGGCCGATGCGCAATGGCGCGTGCGATCTGGATGCGCTGCTGAAGGCCTCCGGAAAGCTGCGAAGGAAATGCCTTGGCGCGCTCCAGAAGATGAAACTGGTCGAGCAGGGAATTGGCGCGTTGTTTCGCGTCCGCCCCATTAAAACCGAAATATTTGCAGTGGAAGTAGAGGTTCTCAAAGATGGTCAGCGAGCGGTCGAGCGTGTTGTACTGCGGCACCACGCCAATGCTGCGCCGCGCCAGCGCGGGGTGAGCCACCACATCGACTCCGGCAATGCGCACCTGGCCCTTGGTGGGCAGCGTGCGCGTCGTACAGATACCGATCGTGGTTGTCTTTCCCGCCCCATTCGGGCCAAGCAGTCCGAACAGCTCGCCCGGCTTCACTGCCAGGTCAATGCCGTCCACCGCCGTTACGGTCTGCGACTTGTCGCGAAAGACTTTGGTGATGCCGGTGATGTCAACAATCACGAACGCGAAGACCAATCTGCAACTGGAATTGAACTGCCTGCTTCAATTATACGGACGCCGGCAATTCGCCCCAGGAAACCAATGGGAGCGTTCTAAAACACTCCCATCTGAACAATTCAGACAAAAAATCAAGCGGCGTTGGATTTTCGCGCAGAAGACGGCACCAGAGCGGGACCGGCAGCAGGCATTACTCTAACTTCACCCACGCGGGACGCCGCCAGGCGGCGCACCTCGCGCACGTTGAGCGGACGCATGGTCACGGGGGAATAGTAAATCTGCTTCCCGCAGTCCAGGCAGACCTTGTATGTTTCGCTTTGCAACGTGAATGGGCGAGTCAGATGCTGATGACTGCAACCAAGGATGATTTCATAAAGGAAATTAAAGATTGCACGAAGTACGGTCATGAACGTGACCCTCTCTTCCCCTGTGCAGAGACCTGAAAAAATCCCTGCAATGGAGATAAACAATCCGGCGCGCAAAATGCGGGAGGACCGCCGTTCACTCTGATGCTGAATTATACGAATCACGCATCTAAGAGTAAAACTTTTTTTCGCTGTGGCTCGCGTTCCAGCCGCTTCAATAAAGGCTCTGCTCCTTAAACAGCTCATTTCGCAAAGACTTGCGTAGCCATAGCGGGCAGCCCGGAATCAAACTCATTATCAACTGCGGAGGCAATGGCGAGCACTACTTCGTCGGCGAAGGGTCGCCCTGCAATCTGGATGCCAATCGGCAGTCCCTCCCGCGAAATCCCGACCGGCACAACCGCCGCCGGAGACGCCAGTAAATTGAACCATTGCGTGTAGCGCATCGCATCCAGATAACGCACTGTCTTCCCGTCAATCCGCCACTCGCGTTCCCCGTGACGAAATGCAGGAGTCGCGCAGACGGGCAGGAGCAACACCGGAAACTCCCGCATCTCTTCAAGCAGCTTGTGGCGCACAACGTCACACTCCGCCCATGCGCTCAGCAGGGAATCGGCTGTCAAACGCTCCCCGGCACGCGCCGTTGCAAGGAACTGCCGGAACATCGGGCTTAGTTCCGGCTCGCGTCCGCGAATAGCGGGTGCGTAGAACATTTCGCCGCACTGCACGAAGAACTTCCACCAGATTTTGCGCGCCGCTTCAAGCGATGCTGGCCGAAAGGGCCGCACGGTGAAGCCCTGCTTCTCCAGCGCTGCCGCGGCATCGCGCACCGCCTGGCGTGTCTCTTCTGTAACCGGAGTGATGCCGTCGTCCTCAAACCACCCGATAGGAAACTGCTTTGCTTCCTCAATGGAAACGTCGCGGAACTCCACCGGAGCGCTTGATGGATCGACAGCATCGCGGCCAGAGAGCACGCGGAACAGCAGCGTGACATCGGCAATGGTCCGCGCCATGGGACCAATTGAGCCGATACTCGAAAATGGTCCGACGCAAGGAGGCAGATGTCCGCGTGCGGGTATGCGCCCCGCCGTGGGCTTGAGCGAAGCAATACCGCAGAAGTGCGCTGGCTCCCGTACCGATCCGCCGCTGTCGCTTCCCAGGCCGACCGCGGACATGCCCGCCGCGATCGCCGCGGCTTCGCCTCCGCTCGACCCACCGGGCGTGTGCTCCAGGCTCCATGGGTTGGAGGTCCTGCCATAGAGCAGGTTGTCGGTTTCATAATTCATCAGAAATTCAGGACAGTTGGTTGTGCCCAGCAGAGTCGCGCCCGCCGCGCGCAGCCTTGCAACCACCTCGGCGTCCGCGTCCGGAATGTAGCCGCGATTCAGAACGCTGCCGATTTCGCATCGGTAGCCCTGCACTGCAATGGAAGACTTGACGGTGACGGGCAATCCCGCCAATGGTCCGGATTGCGGCCGGCGAGCTTGCTCGCGCACACGGTCGGCATCAAAATCGACCATCGCATTCAAGACAGGATTCAGCCGCTCTATCTGGCGAATATGCTCCTCGGCCAACTCCAGCGGAGTAATGGCGCGCTGGCGCAACAAAGCAAGCTGCTCCGTGGCAGGGAGAGTTGTAACACTCATGGTCGCTGACGCGCCGGCTGATAGTCGAACTGGTAGCGCTGCGTGCGGCTGCCTGACTCGAAGCGGCTGTCCCAGTTCAGGCGGTACGCATCGGATCGCGGATCATCGGGGTAATGCTCGCTCGCTGGGTAGGGATATTTTCCCATCCCATGGAATGGCATTTGCGCCACAGTGAATGGCGAAGCCTCGTAGAAATCCATGTCCTTCACAAATCCGTTTGCATAGAAGAAGTAATCGCGTTTCCAGTGCGGGGGCAAAGGAGGCAACTTCGTGCCGCTGAACTCAGCATCAATCTCCTCGCCGCTGCCGAAGATCACGTAACGATTGTCAATGCCGCGCAAGAGAGGAGTGACGCTGCCATAGCGCGTGTATTCGCCCTGCTGCCAGTGGAACGGGCCGGTGGCGCTGATGCGGTTGTAGTTGTAAGTAAGGTCGCCCGGCGGCGAATCCGGAGTCGCGCGCTCGATCTGCTGCGGATAGCCTCGGAAGGCCAGGCGCGCAGACGCCAGCGGCATCTCTGTCTGCCGTACCTCGCCAGCCTCGCTAGCGCCGTTGTCCACCAGGACCTGGTCCCAGTAGATTTGCAGGTTCGTCGTGAGCCGGATTTTCCGCGTGCCCGGAGGCAGCTTGCCCGTCAAATCCACAACGATGGTGCGCGGAAGCCCCGCCGGGAATCCCATATCGTTGATGACGCGCTTCCAGCTTCCGTCCGGCATCTGCGCCTCAACGTAAGGCGGAATCGGCTGCAACCCGGCCTGCCACGCCGCATACATCGATGTGGCACTGAAGTATTCGATATAGCCGCGCATCAGCAGCCGCAGGGAATGTGCGGGCGTCCACGCGCCCAGGTCCAGCGTGAGCGAGTGCATATTCGCGTAGCCGTCATAGCTGAGATTTTTGAAGTCGCGCACGTAGTGATGGTCAATCTTCGCAAGCAGCGGCAGCACATCATGGCCATCGTTGTTCCAGGCCGCCGCCGGCAAGTGCGCGGACGACGAAACGACAATCGGCTTTCCGGAAGCGAACGGGC
This sequence comes from Acidobacteriaceae bacterium, assembly GCA_050746465.1. GTDB lineage: Bacteria > Acidobacteriota > Terriglobia > Terriglobales > Acidobacteriaceae > Silvibacterium. Next base: position 5,991 of record JBOGMA010000284.1, on the reverse strand, counting down.
GCTCGCTCAAAAACCTCTCGTCCGGAAAGACCTGCGTCCCGTCAGGATGATCGATGGCAACCAGTCGAAGCTGATCGATGTAGTTGATCTCCTCCATAGGCTCGCCAAAGCGGAGGCTGTAAAGTCCGTCGTGCGCCTTCAGGTCCGCGCCATCCACTTTGATCCATTCATCCGGATCATTCTCGTTCGTTGCGGTCGGCGACACCCAGTGGCCCACAACCGCCGCGCCTACAACATCGGAAATAAATTTGTACTCCTTGCCGTTCCAGGCAAAAAGAACCGGGCACGAGCTGCCGCGGCGGTCCAATTCCTTCAGCGCAATCGGCTTGCTCGGGTCAAGGTCAATCTCATCCTGCGGAACACCGGTTGGCCACAGCAGCCGCACCACGTCCACGTGGTCCACCTGCCCCAGCCCAGCGATAACTTCATTCGAGCCCTGGCCCAGATATCCCGAAGCCCCGGCAACTTCAAATTTCTGCCAGAGTCCATTGGCGAAAATTTCAACTTTCGTCCCGACAGCAGTTTTGTTGTCGGCAAGGCCGGTCAGCGTAATGCGAACGGAATGATTCTTGTTGCCGCCTACGTTTTTCAGAACTACAGGCGGCGCTCCCGCTTGGGTTACGACCAAATCCGCCGCGCCGTCGCTGTTCACATCAGCCGCAATCAGCGACCGCGGATCTTTCAGCGTCAGCTTGTCAGCGCCCACTGCCGCGCTCACGTCTTCAAATCCCTTCGCGCCCATATTGCGCAGCACACGCAGTTCGGGACCCCTGGCGGCTTCTACCAGGACGGCAAGATCGATCCATCCGTCGTTATCAATGTCGATCGGGGTTACGCCCCACGCGGACTTTACGCCCGCCAGCGGAAGCGGCACCCGCTCAAAGCGCTTGCCATCCACATTGCGCCACAGGCTCACGCCCGGAGCGCCGGAGTGCGTAACCGCTACGTCCATCCATCCATCTTTGTTGAAGTCGAAGACCGCCACGCCGCGCGACGCCGCCAGCGCTGCGTTGACATACAACGGAACAGCCTTGAACGGGCCCTCACGGCGATTTTCGTAAATCGTAGGAGCACCCGCCGAGCCGGCAACAATCAGGTCCACCGCGCGATCATTGTTTACGTCGGAAAGAGTGGCTTCTGTCGTTGCGCCGCTCCCCGCAAGACCCGTGGGACCTGTCCAGTCGGTGAACGTGGAGTTGCCGTTGTTTCTCCACATTACATTTGCGCCGTGCCCGGTTGAAGTTCCGGTTACGAACAAGTCCACGTCGCCATCGTGGTCGAAGTCGATGAACATCACGCTGGAGGGCCGGTTCAGCGGCTTGATCCCGACCTCCTTCGTTACATCGGCAAATTTTCCGCCGCCCAGGTTGTGGAACAGGATCACTCGGTCGCTCATCGCTACTGCCAGATCAGGTTTTCCATCCGCATCGTAGTCGCCCACTGCGCAGGCCAGCGCTTTCCCGCTCGCCCTCAGCCCAGTCTGGTTCGCCGGAAGCTCCTCAAATTTTCCGCCAACGTTCTTGTAAGCATGGATGGCCGACGCGCCTTCGCCAAGCACAACCAAATCCTTGATTGAAGGGGTTTCAATGCCTAGAACGCAGGCGCCGCCTCCCGCCGCGCCTCCTGATAGCGAAACCGGCTCAAACTTAACCGGAAGCATGCTGCCGACAGCCGGCGGCGGGGCAATCATGTCCTCGACCTTGGCGTACCGGCCCTGCTCTCCATAAGCGGCGCTCAATGGAGAGCCAACCTTCGATTGCACGATCTTCTGGAAGCGCGCGAGTTGCTCATGCGCGGCCTTGGGCTGCTTCAAGCGCTGCAAAACGCGCGCCAGCCCGAAGTGTGCGGAGGCGTGCAGGGGATCGAGCTTGATCGCCGTTTCGTATTCCTGTTTCGCGTGTGCGTAATCCGCAGAGCTCAGATAAAACGACCCCAGAAAATAATGAGCATCAGGATCGGAGGGGTCAATTTTGACCACCTGTTCCATGTCGGAGATCGCAAGTTTGGGATTGCCTGCGTCGAGATGTGTCAACGCCAGCGCATACCAGGCACGCGGGTTGTGAGCGTCCATGGCCGTGGCCTTCTTCAGTATCGCTTCCGCCTCCGGCAGCTTTTGGAGATACAGCTGCGCAATGCCGTTGTTCAACACAGGAATTGCCGACGACGGATCAGCTTTGTGGGCGTCTTCAAACTTTAGAGCGGCCTTCTGCGTAAGCTGCTGGTTCATCAGCGCAACGCCGACATTGTTCAGGCGTCCGGCTTCCAGCGCGGCTTTTGTTGTCTCGGCGAACGCGCGGCCGCTTGCAAGCATTGGCAACAGGAGCAGAACCATGGCCAGGCTGGTGGAGAAACATCGACGGTGGCTTTCCGGGGAGCGGAACAGGCGTGTGGGCTTCATTGTTGCGCCTGATTATAGAAGACTGAAGGCACTACAATCTAAAGGGATGACGGCATCTTCGAAACGTGACTGGATGGGTTCCGCAGGGTCACTTAAGAACACTTCCATCCCAATTGCCGGCCAGCAACTCGCACAGAAGCGGATTTTCGTGACTGGGGCCGGAGGCTCCATTGGCTCCGCGCTGGTGCAAGCCATCGCGAAGCACGGGCCCTCTGAGGTCCTGCTGGTCGATGCTGCGGAGCAGGCGCTTTACCAGATTGATCGTAGCCTGAACGCGCCGCATAAGGCGATTTTGGCCAACGTTTGCGACGCCATCGCCGTTGAAGAAGCTCTTGAGCGCTATCGGCCTCACATTGTCTTTCATGCGGCTGCCCACAAACATGTTGCGCTCATGGAAGCACACCCTTTTGCCGCGGTTGAGAACAACACTATCGGGGCGTTCAAACTTGCGCAATTAGCTTTGCGTTACGGAGTGGAGCAATTCATACTCGTCTCCACTGACAAGGCTGTCGATCCGGCGGGAATCATGGGGGCATCAAAGCGTCTGGCGGAACTCACAGTCCTCGCGCTGCAAACCTCACGCACAAAAATCAAGGCCGTGCGCCTCGGCAATGTGTATGGCTCGCAGGGAAGCGTCGTGCCGTTATTTCAGGAGCAGATCGCGCGCGGAGGCCCGCTCACCGTCACCGATGCTGAAGCCACTCGCTATTTCCTCTCTTTGGAGCAGGCCGCCGCGCTGCTGCTGTTTGCTCTGTCAGAAGAAGCGCCTGGAGCGATTCTTGTCCCCGAATTCAACGCTCCCGATCGCATCGAGGAAATCGCGCGGCGCTTGATTCTGCAAAGCGGTTCAAAACCGGAGATTATCCATACCGGCCTGTGCTCTGGCGAGAAGCTGCACGAGCGGCTTTATTCCGATGAGGAAATTCTGCTCGGAGAACCAGGCGCGGCGCTGCGGCCGATCCATGGGCCACAAATCTCCAGAGAAGAAGCGGAAGGCACAATCAACGCTTTGGAAAATGCCATCCGCGAGAGAAGCCTGAGTCGAATGCTCGATGAAATCAGGCGGCTTATTCCTGCATACCGCCCCAGCGAGACTGTTCTGTCTTCCCAATCCGCGGAGTGCCGAGTATGAAGGATACGAAGCGAACCATTGCCGTCGTCACCAGTTCGCGCGCCGATTTCAGTCATCTTTACTGGCCGCTGCGTGACCTCGCCGCACACACCGATGTGGAGTTAAAGCTCCTCGTCATAGGCTCCCATCTGGCTCCGACCTTCGGAGCGACCGCACGGGAGATCGATGACAGTGATATCCCCGTCGCTGCGCGGATTGAGTGCCTCCTGAATTCCGATACCGACGTCGGCATGGCCAAAACCATCGGTGTTGCCACGCTTGGGCTGGCCGATTGGCTTGGACAAGCGCGTCCGGACCTGCTGCTGCTCATCGCCGACCGATATGAAATGCTGGCCCCTGCCTCCGTCGCGCTTGCGCTGCGCATTCCCATCGCCCACATTGAAGGCGGCGAAGTAAGCGAAGGCGCGATTGACGACGTCGTGCGCAACGCGCTCACCAAGATGAGCCACGTTCATTTCACGTCCACTCATCTCGCGCGAGAACGCGTCATTGCCATGGGTGAGGAGCCATGGCGCGTGCATCGGGCCGGAGCGCCGTCGCTCGACCATCTTCATCGCAGCCGCCTCCTCACGCGCGACCAGTTGGCACAGAATCTTGAACTCAATCTGGAACAGCCAACAATTCTTGTGGCCTATCACCCCGTAACCCTCCTTCGCGAAACGACTGAGGAAGCAAACGCGCTTTTTGCGGCGTTGCATGAGATTGATTGCCAAATTCTGTTCTGCTTTCCGAATGCGGACGCCGGCAGTCACCAGATCATTCAGCGTACCCGCGCATTCCTCGCCACCCGCGGCACTGGAAAAATATTCACCAACCTCGACCCCATCACCTACTGGAGCCTCCTCCGTCATGTCGAAGTCATGATCGGCAACTCCAGCAGTGGAATTATGGAGACAGCATCGTTCGCGCTGCCCACCGTCAACATCGGCCTGCGCCAGAAGGGCAGGGAACGGGCCCGCAATGTGCTCGACGCTGCGGCGGAGCCCGCGGAGATTCTGGAAAAAATCACCAGGGCGCGCAGCAACGTATTTCGCCAGTCACTTGCTGGGATGGAGAATCCCTATGGCGACGGTCATGCCGCGCAAAAAATCGTCGAAGTGCTCACTGAAGTTCCGCTCGGGCCGAAACTGCTCATGAAAAAAGACACGCTCACCGATCAAGTCATCCGCCGTGCGGGAGAAGCCTTCGTTTGACAATCCCACTCTCTGCGCCGGATATCACCGAGGACGAAATCGAGGCTGTGACCGCAGTCTTGCGCTCCTCGCGGCTCAGTCTGGGGCCAAGGCTTCAGGAATTCGAGCAGGCAATGGCGAAGTACGTTGGGGCGGAACACGCCGTAGCCGTAAGCTCCGGCACCACCGGCCTGCATCTCTGCATTCGCGCCCTGGACATCGGAGAAGGGGACGAGGTCATCGTTCCGTCTTTTGCCTTCATCGCCGCCGCTAACGCCATCCGATACGAGCGCGCAACGCCGGTTTTTGTCGATATTGATCCGGCAACCCTCAACCTTGATCCGGAGAAGATCGAATCCGCCATTACGTCGCGCACTCGCGCCATCATCGTCGTTCACACCTTTGGCATTCCGGCCAAAATGGACGCGATCCTCGACATCGCCGCCCGTCACCGCCTAGGTGTGATTGAGGACGCCTGCGAAGCGATTGGGGCCGAATTCCGCAACCGTCGCGTAGGCGGCTTTGGAGATGCCGCCGTCTTCGCCTTTTATCCGAACAAGCAGATCACCACGGGCGAGGGCGGAATGATCGTTACTGGAAATGAATCTTTCGCCAAACGCATGCGCGCGTTGCGGAACCAGGGCCGCTACGAAACCGACGACTGGCTGCAACACTCCGAGGTTGGCTATAACTACCGCCTTCCGGAAATCAATTGCGCCTTGGGCATCGCGCAGCTCCGCCGCATAGAAGACATTCTCGCCGCCCGAGCGAAACTTGCACGTGGTTATGATGAGCGTCTTCGGGACGGCCCGCTTATTCTGCCCCCGCTTCAGATCCAACACAGCCGCATCAGTTGGTTTGTCTATGTCGTCCGTCTTGGACCTCAGTTCAGTCAGCAGCATCGTGACGCGGTGATCCGGTCGCTGACCGAGCAGGGAATCGGATGCGCGCGGTACTTTGCGCCTGTTCATCTCCAACCTGCCTATTCCATGTGGAATCTTCAATCGCTTCCCATCACCCAGGCAATAGCGGAGCGGACGATTGCGCTGCCGTTTTTCAACACAATGACGGACCACCAGTTGGACCAGGTTTGTGAAGCTGTTCTGCGCGGCATCCAGTCGTGCGCAAACCAGGGGCGGCCTGTTTGACCCTCGGTCCGACCCTTCGTATCATAAGAGGAATCGATCCTCTCCAGTGCTTCCCGCGCAAGCGGTAACGTGTGCTCAGAGAGGCTCTCAGGCGGAGTAGCTCAGATGGTTAGAGCGACGGACTCATAACCCGTAGGTCGG
>JBOGMA010000283.1:0-6953 GCA_050746465.1 Acidobacteriaceae bacterium | reverse complement strand
GCGATAAACATCCCACGTCTTCTTTGCGAGTTCCGGGGCCGAAACCCTGCCACGCATTTCACGCGCCACGATCATTGACGCAGCCATATTTGCAACCGGGCCGGTCGCAATCCAGCAGCCTGCGGCGATTATGATCAGCGCCTTCATGCTCAGTTTTGGCGGCTGAATAGTTCCCGTAAATACCCGATAGCCATAGACGCAAGCTAATGATGCAAATCCAACCAGCATGAATCCTCTGCTGTTGATCATGGCGGATACACCGATGAGCAGGATGGTGTAAAGAATCAGGGTCACGCGAATTGGTTTCTGCGGAGTTTCATAGCGCGGATCAAGCAGAGTCGGAAAGAATGCAAAGTACGGAACATAAATCAGCGGTAAAAGCACTCTCGCCACTGTCCCCTGCCCCCCATTCAAGTGGCGAAGAACCACCAGGGTAGCGACGATTCCGACAGCGCCCATCAGCCAGAATTGAATCTGGTTCGGCATTTCAAAGAAGTGCATCGGCCGATAAAAACGCCTGGTCAGAATCCGTCTCACGCCCCGGAGAGGCGAGAACTTGCGATATAAATAGTGGGCGCCCACCAGCGCGAACAAGCCGGCCAGCTCATATACCCAAACCAGGATGGGATGGTTTAAACCATGGAGAATGCCTTGAAAATCGGCCAGCTTTCCAAGAGGAGGCACCAGAAAACGACACACCGTATACCCAGCGATAGTCATCGTCGACAGCGGATAGTCATCCAGTAACTGCCGATCCATCGAATACGCGAAGCCCACAAAGGCGCCGAACAGTAACACCCCAGAAGCAATGAGGTTATTAATGCTGAAAAAGAGTGATAACTGAATTGCAGTTGCGCCGCTCACTGTAACTAATAGAGCGTTCCGGACGCGAGAGAGCCTTAAAGGGAAAAGTGGCTTTCCGGTCACGGTCATTGAGGCGGTCTGCGTTCCAGAATTATGCAGCATAAGTTGCCAGTTTCAGTCCATCGTGGGGCAGACTGGAAGCGAATCGAAGCGCTGGCGGCGAACGAGGGCGGATGCGCTTCCCCCTTGAATCTCCCGAGCCATTCTGCGCCCTCCAGGTTCAGCCCCCTGATGAGCTGGAGGTATACACAACCGCGGTCTGGGCCGCCGCGATGGCTGCTTCCATGCCTCGATACGCCAGCGTTTTGCCCAGGCTCATCGGGAGATACAGGATGTCTCCGTTTTCAACCTTGACGTCAGCCTGCTTTCCATACAGCACGTGCTTCAGGTCGAGATCAACTTCTTCATGCCCGCCGGGAACTTTGCGGATCAGACGGGCTTTACTGAGCGCTGCTGCCTTGTCCCACCCGCCGGCGAGCGTAAGGGCCTGCATAAGAGAGATGTGCTCGTTATTATCGATGAGAAACCCGCCGGGCTTGTTTACCGCGCCTAAAATATAAACAATGCCCGCGCGGCCAACCATCACGGTGTCTCCCGGTTCGATCACCGGGTTGCGCTGTGAGCCCAGGTCCTCGGCATTCGCCACCAGATGAATCGTCAGCGGCCGCGTCGGATCATCACGATGCGCGATAGTGACGATTTTTCCCGCCCCCGCAGTAAGCCCGCCTGCCATCGCGATCAGATCCAGCAGCCGCCGCCCTCCGACGGTCGAATAAACGCCGGGAGACTTCACTTCGCCCAACAGCGACGCGCTTTGGACTGAGTTTTCCAGAATCGCAACCGTTACATGCGGCTGAAGCATAATGCCCCGCGTGCGAAGTGCCGACTCAATCTTCCGCGCCGCCTGACTGGTATTAAGCCCGCTGACATTTACAACGCCGAGCACCGGCAAAGTCACAGTCCCATCGTTGGAAACGTGAGCCGTTGCCAGTGAGAGTTCCGGCGTATCGAATACCTCCACGTCCAGTATGTCGCCGGGGCCAATAGCGACGTTGGCCTCAGCTACCGTCTGCCGCGGCTGAGTTGCTCCTTCTTGACCTGCCGCCGGCAAGCCCGCAAGCAAACACGCACAGAAGAACGCAACCGCAATGGCAACTTTACTTTTCGCCATCAGAAATCCCATATCCCGCCCCGTAATTGTTCTGATAGCTGTAGCCGTAGCGTCTTGAATACGTGTAATAGTTCTCGAGCCTAAGGTCCACGTCATTCACCACCGTCCCCGTAATTCGGGCTCCCGCGCGGCGCAGCCAATCCCTGGTTTTCACCAGGGCTTTCCGGCGTGTCAGTCCCGAACGCACCAGGATCATCACGTTATCGCACAGCGGCGCCAGGCCAAGCGAATCAGAAACAGCCAGCACCGGAGAAGCATCCAGAATGATGCGATCATATTCGCCCCGCCAGTGTTCCAGCAGGTCCTCCATCGACCTCGAAGCCAGGATTTCGCCCGGATTCGGCGCGATCGGGCCCCGCGCCAATACCGTCAGCCACGGCAATTCCGGAAGAGGATGCTGGTAGGCCTCCACGCCTGACTCCTTGGCAAGCATGGTAGAGAGTCCGGCGGTGTTGGGAATTCCAAATTTCAAATGTGTGGTTCCACGACGCAGGTCCGCATCCACCAGCAGGACTTTCTCCTGTCGCTGCGCGAATGAGATGGCGAGATTTGCAGCCGTGGTCGACTTGCCTTCTTCGGCGAAGCCGCTGGTAACCAACAACACCCTGGGCTCGCGATCAACGGCGGACAGCAGAATCGCCGAGCGAAGGGTCCGGTAAGCCTCCGCCCCAATCGACTGAGGCTCGAGATATGCGACCAGGTCAGGCAGCAGCTTCGGCACACCAGGCTTGGGTTCAACTGGCGCGCCCTTCCTCCCCGGGAAATGCGGAACAACTGCCAGGGTGGGAAGATGCGATATCGTCTCCGTATCTTCAGAGGTCCGCAGCGTGTCGTCCATGGATTCAAGCACAAACGCAAGAATTAATCCGGCAAGAAGGCCGCCGCCGAATCCAGCCAGCACCTCAAATCGCTTGTTCGGCAGCACTGGAGCCGACGGCTCAGTCGCCTCGTCGATTACGTCCACATTGTTCGAGTTCAGCCCGGATGTGATCCCTGATTCCTGCAGCTTCAGTTCCAGCGCGCTGTACAACTCACCGGCTGATTCAGCGTTGTGTTTCAAAATCGCATATTGGGCTGCCGACTGGTTCTCCTTGTAGGCTTTCTCCTTTAGCGTGTCCAGTCGCCCCTGCAACAGGTTTTCCGTCTGCAGCGCGGTGTGGTACTCCTCGGCAAAGCGCTTGGTCAGGTTTGTAATTTCCGTATCGATGTCGCTCTGCACGCTTCCTAATTGCCGGTTCAGTTCCTGCACCTTGGGGTAGTCGGGCCCGAACTTGGACTGCAACTGCGCCCGCTGAACCATCATGTCCGCCTGCTGCTGCCGCAGCGATCCGAGAATGGTTCCGGGCGCGACAGAGACCAGCAGTTCCGGATTGCGGGTTTGCGCCATTTTGTAGCGAGCTTCTTTCACAATGCGGTCGGCTTTCGCCTCGGATAACTGCTGGTTTACCGTCCCCAAACTGTCCAGCACCAGGCTTCCGCTTTGCGGCCCAGTCGAGACGATGTTGTGCTTTTGCACATAGTCCGCCAGGTCTTTCTGATTGCTTTCCGTCTGGTCTTTCAGCCCCGTGAGCTGGGTTCCCAGCCATTTGGAAATACGTGTGGACCCCTCATAGCGCGCCTGCAGGTCACGCTGCATGTAAGCCTGCACAAGGGCATTGGCCGCATCCCTGGCCAACTTTGGGTCCGGGCTTTGGAAACTCACGTTTACCAGCGCCGTATCAGGGACAACGCTGATCTTCGTCGACCCGTGAAACATGCCGACCAAAGCTTCACGCTGCTTCGGCGTCATTTCCCCATTTTCAGCGTTTTTGCCGGCCGCTTTGGAATAAGGCGGCCGTTGGTACAGCTTCAACATCTTGATTGCGTCCAGCGCCACGGCGTCGCTGCGCATGATCTGGACCTGGGTCTCAAACAGCAGGTCCGGGCTGCTGAACATAAGGCCTTGCTCGGACGCGTTGTTTAACCCCAGGCCGCCGGAGCCGCCGATGTCGATGAATATCTGCGATGTCGCCTCATACTGCGGTACCGTTCTCTCCGCGTGATAGAAGCCAATCGCGGTGCCCACGACCGTTAACGCCAGGATGATCCACTTGCGCTTGAAGATCATCTTCGAAATGTCCCCGGGCGTAACCGTGGGGGCTTGTGGCGCGGGGTTGGGAGTCAGAGGACTCCCCGGTTGTGCGTTCTGGGCAGCTATGGTCCACCCTTGCATCCTGAATGTGCTCCTAGTGGTGAGTGAACGCTCCGCCGTGGCGAGGGAGCCGTTTGCTTCGACCCTCATGCACAGGCTCAAATCTAGCGAGTAGTGCTACAAGTGTAAACAACAGAATGGGCCCGAGCAACAGAATCACGCTCAATACTGTACGAATTGGAAACATGCCCTAAAACAGCTCCGACTCCACGGTCAGCCGCCATCGCCCATGTCTCTGAAGTTAATACCTCGGAATGGGCGAATCGATCTCCGCCGACCAGCCGTCAATGCCTCCGCGTAGAGACTGCGCCAGATCATACCCCTGTTCCCGAAGCCATGCCGTGACGCTCAGGGAACGCGTGCCGTGATGGCAAATAGCGATAATCCGCGCTTCCCTGTTCAGTTCCTCAAGAGCCCTCGTTCGAACTTCGCTCATCGGCATCAGCAGGCTGCCCTCGATCCGCGCCTCCTCGAACTCCCAGGGCTCGCGCACATCGAGCAAAACACAGCCCTTTGGCCCATTCGCGTCCAGCAACTCCTGTAATTCCCGGTTCGAAACTTCATAGCTCAGCATTGGTTAAGGATACATCGGACCTTCGGACGCGGCGTCCACACGCTCCGTCTCCTGTCCCTCCCATGCGCCAGCGTGATAAAAGAGAGAGAGTCCCCCGCAGAACCTTATGGTGAACCAGGAAAAAGTCCTCATCGTCGAAGACGAGCCGCATGCCCTTACCGGTTTGGCCGAACTTGTTGCCGGATGGGGCTACCGGACCGAGACTGCGCGCGACGGCGTGGAAGCGCTGGATAAGGTGCTGGTCTGGCAGCCGGGGATCATCGTGACCGACCTCAAAATGCCGCGCATGGACGGACTCGACCTCCTTGAGCGCCTCAGCGACCTCAAGCAGAACCAGGCGGTAGTTGTCCTCACAGCCCAGGGCTCCATACAGGCCGCCGTGGACGCCATGAAACTCGGCGCTTACGACTTTGTCCAGAAACCCGTCGACGCCGTGCGCCTCCGCCAGATACTATCCAACGCCTGCCGCCAGAGGGAAACCGCGCAGGAACTGGAAGTTACCCGGCGCAAACTGCGTGAGGCCGGAATGCTCGGCTCGCTGGTCGGTTCTTCGAAGAAAATGCAGGAAGTTTTCGCGATGATCGAGCGTATCGCGCCCTCCAACGTCTCCGTGCTGATAACCGGCGAAAGCGGCACCGGCAAAGAGCTGGTCGCTCGCACCCTGCATTCGCTGAGCCCGCGCAAAAACCGCCCTTTCGTAGCCGTAAACTGCGCCGCCATTCCAGAAACACTGATTGAGAGCGAAATCTTCGGCCACGAGAAGGGTGCTTTCACCGGGGCCATGGAGCGCCGCGCCGGATGCTTTGAGCTGGCGGAAGAAGGAACCCTGCTGCTCGACGAAATCGGCGAAATGCCCATCGGCACACAAGCCAAACTTCTGCGCGTACTCGAAGAACGCACGCTTCGCCGCCTGGGCAGCAAAATCGAGTCGCCGGTTGACGTCCGGGTCCTCGCGGCCACAAACAAGAACCCCGGCGAAGCCGTCTCTGACGGCCATCTGCGCGCCGACCTTTTCTACAGACTCAACGTATTCAACATCCACATGCCGCCATTGCGCGATCACAAGGACGACATCCCCGCGATTGTGGAGTCGATGATTGAAGACATGAACCGCAAGCATGACCGCCACATAAGCGGCGTGGACAGCGGAATGTTGCGGCAGCTTATGGCTTATGAATGGCCCGGTAACGTGCGCGAACTTCGAAACACCATCGAGCGCGCCGTGGTTCTGGGCGCCGAAGGTCTGCTGGAAGCCCGCCACCTGCCCCCCGGCTTCGGCACCATCGCTGAAAAAGTTGTCGAAACGCCGGTCGACGGCAACGCGGTTCGTATTGAAGTTGGCTCAACCATCGACGAAGCCGAACGGCAGCTTATTCTTAAGACGCTCGAGTCGCACGGGAACAACAAAACCCGCGCCGCGGAAACCCTCGGCATCAGCCTGAAGACGCTGCACAATAAACTTAAGGAGTACGGCAATACCGTAGTCGAAACTGCCGGCGAGCAGTAAACTACGCACGACTCTGTCCGACTGTCGCTTGTAACCATTGCCTCTGCCCGTTTATGCCTAACCGCCGCACCATGCGACTGAAGACCAAACTCGCCGCCGCCATTACCGGATTGGTGTTTCTGGTAGTCTCCGTCCTCTCCTGGTTGTACATCAGCAACCTTCTGCAGCAGCGCATCGGGCAATCCTACCTCTCCACCGATATAGTCGCTCGCCAGCTCCTCTTCACCACTCGTCAGGCCCTTCAGAACGACCTGCCCCAACAGACCATCGACCTGAATGATCCCGCGTCGATCCACAACGCCGTCACCAATTCGCTGCGCAATGACCGCGCCCTTAACGCCCTGATTAACTCTGTCATCAATTACTCGCCAACCGTGCAGGACATCGCCATTGTCGATCAGGACGGCCGCGGCCTGGTCACCGCCCCCGATGCTTCACTCGAAGACCAGATCCTGCCGAAGCGGCCGAATTATGCATCGCTGCGCAAGAACTCGTTCATCGATACCATGAAGATTGTTTTCGGTCCGCCACGCGTATATAACGTCTCACTCGAGCTGGACCGCAACAATCAGCCCTTCCTGAACATCCGCATCGGCATTCGCACCACCTTCCTCGAACACCTTCTTCGCCCCTGGCTGATTGAGTC